>NZ_BAABHO010000039.1:0-60251 GCF_039542135.1 Actinomycetospora chlora | reverse complement strand
GTGCTGCCGCCGACGCCGCTGCCCGCGGCGGCGCTCGCCGCGGCGGCACCGCAGGCCCCGGTCGCTGCCGGAGCGGGCGGTGCCGCCCTCACCGCCGTGCCCCCGCCGGCGCCGACCCCGGACGACGAGGCCGCGCCCCGCCGGCCCTGGGTGGTCACGCTGATCGCGGGCCTGACGGCGCTGGCGGGCCTGCTGCACCTGCTGGTGCACCTCCCGATCGTCCACGAGCGGCTCGGCCGGCGGGTCGAGCTGGACCTGGTCCCGCCGTGGTTCGCGGTCACCGGGCACGTGCTCTCCGCCGCGATCGGCCTGCTCCTGCTGCTGCTCGCCGACCAGCTCGCGAAGCGCAAGCGCACGGCCTGGCGCGTCGCGGTGGCGCTGTCGGCGCTCGCGGCGCTGGCGCACGTCCTCAAGGGCCCGCACCAGGTGGGCCTGGCCATCAGCGTGGTGCTGCTCGTGCTGCTCGTCGCGGCCCGCCGGTACTTCCGCGCGCCGGCCGACCCGCCGTCACTGCTGCGGCTCGTGCGCTTCGTGCCGATCTACCTCGGCGCCGTGCTGGCCTTCGGCTTCGTCTCGCTGGGCCTGCAGAGCGGCCGGATGACGCCGTCGCTGACGCTCGGCGGCGGCCTGGAGACGATCTTCGGTGGGCTCGTCGGCCTCGACGGGCCGTACACGTTCGAGCGGCGGGTGTTCGCCGAGACGTTCCCGGCGGCGCTGCTCGGGCTCGGCGTCGTCGGGCTCGTCGTGCTGCTCGTGCTGGTGTTCCGGCCGCTCACGGCGCGCGACCCGCACACCCGGGACGACTGGACCCGCGCCGAGACGCTCGTGCAGACCTACGGCTGGGACACCCTGGCCGCGTTCGCGCTGCGCGACGACAAGAGCTTCTTCTTCGGCTCCGACGGCCGGGCGATGATCGCCTACACCTACCTCGGGGGCTACGCGCTCGCCGCCGGCGACCCGATCGGTGACGAGGCGTCGCTGCCCGCCGTCGTCGACGAGTTCCTGGCCATGTGCGCGGAGCGGGCGTGGACACCGGCGTTCCTCGCGGCCCGCGAGGAGGACACCCGCGAGGGCGGGCTGCTCGCCTCCCGGGGCTTCCGGTCGTTCTACCTCGGGGACGAGGCGATCATCGACTGCCCGTCGTTCACGCTCGAGGGCCGGGAGCGCAAGAGCGTCCGGGCCGCGGTACGCCGCGTCGAGCGCACCCACCGGTTCCAGATGGTCGCCGAGACGGCGGCGTCACCGAAGCTCATCGACGCCCTCAACGCGATCTCGGAGAAGTGGCGCGGGAAGGACCCGGAGCGCGGGTTCACGATGTCGCTGTCCCAGGACGTCACCGGCGCCGAGGCCAACCGCGACTTCCTGCTCTGCGTGGCCGTCGACGCCGACGGCGTCCCGGGCGGGTTCCTGCGGCTCGTCCCGGCCTACGGCGGGCCGGCCACCGGCACGACGTTCGGCTACACGCTCGACCTCATGCGCCACGACCCCGGCGCACCGAACGGGATGACCGAGTTCCTCATCGCGAAGAGCGCCCAGGCGCTGGGCGAGCGCGGTGTCACGCGCCTGTCGATGAACTTCGCGATGTGGGGGCGGCTGTTCGCCGACGACGTGCCGTTCACCGCCACGCAGCGCCTGGCGCGGCGGGCGGTCGGCGTCCTCAACCCGTTCTTCCAGGTCCGCTCGCTGCACGACTTCAACGCGAAGTTCGGCCCGCAGTGGCTGCCGCGGGTGCTCGCCTACCGCAGCCCCGCGGACCTGCCGCGGGTCGGGCTGCTCTACGCGGGCGCCGAGGGCTTCCTCGCGGTGCCCGGGCTCGGGCCGATGTTCGTGCCCGCCGCCGTCGGCGGCGCGCCGTCGCCCTCGGGCGTGGTCCCGGACGCCCCGGCGACGGCCGCGTGAGCGTCCTCGACCACCCTCCGCGCCGCACCCGCGGCGGCGGTGCGGGCGACGTCGTGCTCGTCGTCGTGCTGATCGCCGCCGCCCTCGCGGTGGTGCTGACGATCGTGTTCGTCGCCGCGGGCGGCGAGCGCGCCCGCGGCGGGCCGCGGGGCCCCGGCGCGCTCGACGCCGTCGGCGCGACGGCGACCGCCGCCGGCCTGACCGTCTGCGAGAGCACCGACCTGCCCGACCCGCGGGCGACCAACGCGGTCGCGTCGCGCACGCTCGTCGTCGCCCAGGACTGCGCGGCGGCGGGCGCGGCGCCCGCGGCCGTCGGCGACCGGCGGGCCGAGGTCCAGGTGGACCGGTTCGCCGACACCGCGGCCCGCGACGCCGCCGCGCGCAGCATCGAGGGCCAGGTCCGCCCGCGCGGGTCGGCCACGGTCCTGACGACGGGAGAGCTCACCGTGGTGGTGCGCGGGACGTCCGACGACACGACCGCGCAGCGTCTCGTCGACGCGCTGCGGGCGGCGGGGGCCCGGTGACCGGCCCGCGGCGGGCGGCCGGTCTGGGGGTGGTCGGGCTCGCCTCGATCAACCTCGCGGCCATCGTCAGCGTGCGCAACCTGCCGGTGATGGCCGAGTACGGCTGGGCGATGCTGGCGCTGTTCGCCCTGTCGATCCTCGTGTTCCTCGTGCCGATCGCCATGGTCGCCGCCGAGCTCGGGACGGGCTGGCCGCGCAGCGGCGGCGTCTACGCCTGGGTGCGCGAGGCGTTCGGCGAGCGCGCGGGCTTCCTCGCGGTGTGGTGCGACTACTCCGAGAACGTCGCCTGGTTCCCCACGGTCCTGTCGTTCATGGCCGCGAGCCTCGCGTTCGCGATCGACCCGGCGCTGGCGAGCGACCAGGTCTTCCTCGTGGTCGTCATGCTCGCGTTCTTCTGGGTGACGACGGTGGTCAGCTTGCGCGGCGTCGGCACCTCGACCTGGATCGGCGGCGTCGGCACGATCGCCGGCTCGATCGTCCCGGCGGTGGGCGTCGTCCTGCTGGCCGCGGCCTACCTGGCCTCGGGGCGCCCGAGCGAGATCCCCTTCTCGGCGGGCGCCCTGGTGCCCGACGTGCAGTGGGGCAACATGGCGTTCCTCGGCGGGATCGTGCTGCTCTTCGCGGGGATGGAGATGGCGGGCTTCCACGCCCGCGAGACGCGCGACCCCGGGCGGGACGTGCCGCGGGCCATCGGCCTGTCGGTCGCGGTGATCGTCGTGTTCTCGGTGGTCGGCTCCCTGTTCCTGGCCATGATCGTGCCGGCGAACGAGATCAGCCTGGTGTTCGGGACGATGGAGCTCTTCAGCCGGGTGCTCGACGGGCTCGGCCTGGGCTGGGCGGTCGCCCCGCTCGCGCTCGTCGTCGCCTTCGGCGGCATCGCCCACCTCGCGCCGTGGATCCTGGGCCCCGCCACCGGCCTCGCGTCGGTCGCCGAGGGCGGCACCCTGCCGGCGCGGCTCGGGCGGCTCAACGGCCGCGGGGTCCCGGTCGCCCTGCTGCTCATCCAGGGCGCGGCGGGCACGGTGTTCACCCTGCTGTTCCTGCTGGTGCCCAGCGTCAGCACGTCGTACTGGATGCTCTCGGCCGTGACCGCCCAGATCGTCATCGTGATGTACGGGCTGATGTTCGCCGCGGTCGTGCGGCTGCGGCACACCCAGCCCGACACCCCGCGGCCCTACCGCATCCCGGGCGGGCTGCCCGGCGTCTGGCTGGTCGGCGGGGTGGGGCTCGCCGGGTGCGTGTTCGCGTTCGTGCTCGGGTTCGTCCCGCCCAGCCAGCTCGCGACGGGCGACACGCTCACCTACGTCGTGCTGCTCGCCGCCGCGGTCGGCGTGCTCTCCGCGCCCCCGTTCGTGTTCGCGGCCCTGGCGCGGCGGCGGGCCCGGCGCGCGGGCGACCCCGATCCCGATCCCGACGAGACCGCGGTGGTGCCCGCGTGACCGTCGACAGCGTCGGCGAGATCGACATCACGACGGACTCGTTCCTGGGCCTGTTCGTCCTGGCGGCGCTGGTGGTCGTGGTCGTGGTGGTGCTCCTGCTGCGCCACCACCACCGCCTGAGCCGGCTGGGCAAGGTCGTCGTCGCCGGCGTCACCACGGTGCTGCTGCTGATCGGGGCGGGAGCGGGGATCAACGCCCACTTCGACTACTTCCGCACCCTCGGCGACGTGCTCGGGCTGCCGCCGTCCGACGAGGTGGCGCTCGCGGCGCTGCTCGCGCGCAAGGACCGGCCGAGCCGCGGCGTCGTCACCACCATGACGATCCCGGGACGCGCGTCGGACTTCGCGGGCCGCCCGGCGATGGTGTGGGTGCCGCCCGCGTGGTTCGCCCGGCCGCGCCCGACGATGCCGGTGGTCGTGCTCCTGCACGGCACGCCGGGCACGCCGCAGGACTGGCTCGACGGCGGCCGGGCGGGCGCCGCGGCCGACGCGTACGCCGCGGCGCACGGCGGCAGCGCGCCGATCCTCGTCATGCCCGACATCAACGGCACCGTCGACGGTGACAGCGAGTGCGTCGACGGCCCGGGCGGGCGGGTCGAGACGTACCTGACTGTCGACGTGCCGCGGTTCCTCGAGCAGGTCTTCCACGCCGCGCCGCCCGGGCGCCGGTGGGCGGTCGCCGGGCTGTCCGAGGGCGGCTCGTGCTCGCTGATGCTGGCGCTGCGCCACCCCGAGCTGTTCGAGACGTTCGGCGACTACGCCGGGCTGGCAGGCCCGCGCGCCGGCGACACCAACGCCGACACGGCGTCGGCCGTCGCGCAGCTCTTCGGCGGCTCGCAGACCGCCTTCGAGGCCCACGAGCCCGCGCAGCTGCTCGCGTCCCGCCGCTACCCGCAGCTCGGCGGCTGGTTCGAGGTCGGCGACGCGGACCCCGAGCCCGCCGCGGCCGCGAGCACCCTGGTGCCCGCCGCCCAGCGGGCCGGGATCACGACGTGCTCGGTGGTGGTCCCCGGCGGCACCCACACCTTCGACGTGTTCTCCCGGGCCTTCGCGGACTCGCTGCCGTGGATGGCGGGCCGCCTCGGGGCGGGGCCGGTCGTGCGGGGCTGCCCGTCACAGGACTCCTGAGCCGGTCAGCAGGCCCCAGCGGGCGGCGGCGCGGGCGGCTGCGGCGCGGTTGCGGGCGCCGGTCTTGGCGAGCAGGTGCTCGACGTGCGTGGCGACCGTGCGCGGCCGGACGCCCAGCCGGCGCGCGATCTCCGGGTTGCTCAGGCCGTGCCCGACGCCGTCGAGCACCTCGAGCTCCCGCACCGTGAGCCCGGCCGGCGGCACGGCCGCGCGGTGCAGGACGAGCACCCCGTGCGCCGTCGGGTGCAGCTCCACCCCGAGGACCTCGCCCGACGTCGTCACGAGCAGCACGGGCCCGGGGGCGGGCCCGCCCGCCGCCGCCGCGTCGACCGGCCCGGCCAGCGGGGACGGTGGGCGCACGAGCTCGGGGCGCGCCGCCGGCGACAGGGCGACGACACGGCCCGCGGGCTCGACGAGCAGCCCCTCCGTGCCGTCGACGCCGAGCGCCCCGGTCCGCGCCGCGGGCGCCGGGACGGGGTCGAGCGCGGCCGCCAGGTCGGGGCCGAGCAGCTCGAGCAGCGCGATCGCGTCGTCGTCGGGGTGGCGGGCGTCGAGCGTGCTGGCGTTGAGCATGCCCACGTAGCGCCCGTCGGCGGCGACGAGGCACAGCGTGACGCCGTCGCGGAAACCGTGGGGGACGATGATCCGCTCGAAGATCTCCCCGCGGCGCCGGCGCGGTTCGAGGTCGCGCACCCGCAGGGCGTGCCGCCCGTCGCGCACCACCGCGAAGAGGCGGTCGGTGTGCATGCGGGTGTCGATGACGCCGGTGACCGCCGCGGGGTAGGTCGAGGCCAGGGTGCGGTGCCCACCCGTCACGGGGTCCGCGACGGAGAGCGCGGCGCAGTCGGCGGGCACGACCTCGCCCAGCGCCGCGAGCACGGCGCCGGCGGCGCCCGGCGAGCGCCCGCCGTGGCGCCGGAGGAACGACCGCAGCTCGCGGGCGGCCGCGACCGCGCTCATGTCCGGGAAGCTACGGGCTCGGGCCCCCGCGCGACCAGGGTGCGACCGGCGCATCGGTCATCCGGCCGATGTGCCCACGGGCCGCCCGGCGAACGATCCGGGCCATGACACCCGAGGAGTACGCCGAGCTCGACGCGACGGCCCTGGCCGCGCTCCTGCGCGACGGCGAGGTCACGCCCGACGAGGTCCGCGACCTCGCGGCCGCGGCGCTGGACGCCGCCGCGCCGCTGAACGCGGTCGTCGGCGAGCGCTTCGCCGCGCCGCTCGACCACGCCGCGGACGGGCCGTTCGCGGGCGTCCCGTTCGTGATCAAGGACCTGATCCTGCACGCGGAGGGCGTCCCCCAGGCCGCGGGGAGCCGGCTGCTCGGCGACGGGGTGCCGATGCCGTCGGACACCCACCTCATGACCCGCTTCCGCCGCGCCGGGCTGGCGACCCTCGCCCGCACCGCGACGCCGGAGCTGGGCTTCAACGCGACCACCGAACCGGTCGCGACGGGACCGGTGCGCAACCCGTGGGACACCACGCGCAGCCCGGGCGGGTCGTCCGGCGGCTCGGCCGCCCTCGTCGCCGCGCGCGCCGTGCCGGTCGCCCACGCCAGCGACGGCGGCGGCTCGATCCGCATCCCGGCGGCCGCGTGCGGGCTGGTCGGGCTCAAGCCGAGCCAGGGCCGGACGTCGCCGGGGCCGGACTACGCCGACCCGCTGCTCGGCATGGGCATCGAGTTCGTCCTGGCGCGCACCGTCCGGGACGTCGCGGGGATGCTCGACGCGGTGCACGGCCACGAGCCCGGCGACCGCTACCTCCTGCCGGACCCGCCGCGCCCGTACGCCGACGAGGTCGGTGCCGGTTGCCGTCCGCTGCGGGTGGCGGTGTGCACGACGCCGTTCTCCGGCGGCGGGAGCGTCGACCCGCGCTGCACCGCGGCCGTCGAGTCGGCGGCCCGCACCCTCGAGGGCCTGGGCCACGCGGTGGAGGTCGCGGCCCCGGAGCTGGACGCCGCCGCGTTCGACGCCGCGAACCTCGTGGGCTGGACGAGCTTCCTCGCCGACGGCGTCGACACCCTCGCGGCCGCGCTCGGGGTCGAGCCCGGCCCGGACGTCCTCGAGGCCGCGTCGCTCGCCTGCGCCGAGTACGGCCGGAAGCTGTCGGCGACCGACCTCTACGCCGCCGACCGCGTCTTCAACGCGACCCGCCGCGCCGTGGCCGCGTTCCACCGGCGCTACGACGTCGTGCTCACCCCCACGATGAACGTGCCGAACACGCCGCTGGGGCACCTGGACCAGGACGACGCCTCCCGCGACGCGCGCGGGTGGTACGACCACATCTTCTCGACGGCCGGCTTCACCGCGCTGTCCAACGTCACCGGCAACCCGGCGATCTCGCTGCCGCTCGGGCGCACCGAGGAGGGCTGGCCGGTCGGCGTGCAGGTGATGGCGCCCTACGGCGACGAGTCGACGCTGCTCGCGCTGGCCGGCGACCTGGAGCGGGCGACGCCATGGGCCGGGCACCGCCCGCCGGCGGGCTAGGAGACCGGGAGCTTCCCCAGCGCCTCCTGCAGGGTCTTCTGCGCCTCGTCGCCCAGGTTCCCGAGCGCGGGGACGAGCAGGGGGGTGGCCAGCTTCGCGACGCCGTGGAAGGTGAAGGTCGCGGTGTAGGTCAGCGTGGTCCCCGGGCCGTCGGCGGTGAGGACCATGTCGTCCTCGCTGGTCACCGTCTTGTTCCGGCCGACGATGCGGAGGTGCCCGGGCTCGTCGCGCTCGAGGGTGTAGATCAGCGTGGTCTCGCGGCCGCGGAACTCCGAGACGTTGCGCCACTGCTTGCCGATGGCGATCGGGCCGTCGTCGACGGGCTCGCAGGACACCGTCCCGGCGTCCCACTCCTCGGCGTTGGTGAAGTCGCGCAGGTAGGCCTGGACGGTCCCCACCGGGGCGGGGGAGTGGACGGTGCGCTCGATCGTCGGCATGTCGGCGGATACCCGTGCCGGGCCCGGCGACCCGTCCCGGCTACCGTCGGTGGCATGGGTGCGGATCCGGACCTCGTCGTGGTCGGCTCGGGCTTCTTCGGCCTCACCGTGGCCGAGCGGGCCGCGACCGAGCTGGACAAGCGCGTCCTCGTGGTCGAGCGCCGCAGCCACCTGGGCGGCAACGCCTACTCCGAGCCCGACCCCGAGACCGGCATCGAGGTGCACCGCTACGGCGCGCACCTGTTCCACACCTCGAACACGCGCGTGTGGGAGTACGTCAACCGGTTCACCGACTTCACCGGCTACCAGCACCGCGTCTTCACGATCT
Organism: Actinomycetospora chlora; assembly: GCF_039542135.1. Taxonomy (NCBI): domain Bacteria; kingdom Bacillati; phylum Actinomycetota; class Actinomycetes; order Pseudonocardiales; family Pseudonocardiaceae; genus Actinomycetospora; species Actinomycetospora chlora. The sequence goes on along the minus strand of NZ_BAABHO010000039.1, from coordinate 52,008 downwards.
ACGAGGGCCGCGTCTACCCGATGCCGGTCAACCTCGCGACGATCTGCGAGTACGCCGGGCGCGCGATGAGCCCCGACGAGGCGCGGGCGTGGGTCGCCGGGCACGCCGCGGAGATCGACGTCGCGGACGCCGAGAACTTCGAGGACAAGGGCGTCGCGCTGGTCGGCCGCCCGCTCTACGAGGCGTTCTTCGCCGGCTACACCGCCAAGCAGTGGCAGACCGACCCGAAGGACCTGCCGGCGTCGATCGTGTCCCGGCTCCCGGTGCGCTACACGTTCGACAACCGGTACTTCTCGGACACCTACGAGGGCCTGCCGGTCGACGGCTACACCGCGTGGCTCGAGCGGATGGCCGACCACCCGAACATCGAGGTCCGCGTCGACACCGACTGGTTCGACCTCCGCGACCAGCTGCCGGCCGACGTGCCGACGGTCTACACCGGCCCGCTCGACCGCTACTTCGACTTCTGCGAGGGCGAGCTCGGCTGGCGCACGCTGGACTTCGAGTCCGAGGTCCTCACCACCACCGGCGACTTCCAGGGCACCCCGGTGATGAACTACGCCGACCGCGACGTGCCGTTCACCCGCATCCACGAGTTCCGCCACTTCCACCCGGAGCGGACCTCGTACCCGAAGGACAAGACGGTGATCGTGCGCGAGTACTCGCGCTTCGCCCAGCACGGCGACGAGCCGTACTACCCGATCAACACCGCCGAGGACCGCGCCAAGCTCGAGCGCTACCGGGAGCTCGCCCGCAAGGAGGCGACCAACCGGCGGGTGCTCTTCGGTGGGCGCCTCGGCACGTACAAGTACCTCGACATGCACATGGCCATCGGCTCGGCGCTGACGCTGTTCGACAACCGGATCGCGCCGTGGTTCACCGAGGGCACCTCGTTCGACGGCGCGGACCTCGCCGAGACCTGAAGGGCTCACTCGTTCGGCCGCTCCGTCCGGCTCGATGATTGCGTAGCGTCACCGCGTCAGCGTTGATCATCGTCCCGGAGGTCTCCCCGTGCCCCCTCCCCCCACGTCGCGGCGCCGTCCGGCCGCCGGTCTCCTGGCGGTGCTGTCGTGCGCCGCGGTGCTGACCCTGTCGGCCTGCGACACCTCCGAGCCGAGCGGTGGCGGCGGTGGTGGTGGCGAGGAGCGCGAGCACACGAGCGAGCACTCCGGCGAGCACTCGGGCACCCGGCCCACCTCGGAGCACCGCACCACCGTGCCGCCGTCGTCACGGCCCTCGGAGTACAACCCGAACAACTGCCCGACCGGGCTCGTCTGCTGATCTCCCGCCGCAGCGGGTACTGCCGGCGGCGTGACCCTCCCCGACGGCGCCGCGATCGTGTTCACCGTGTCCGGCGAGCGGCCCGGCTACCTCGCCGAGACCCTCGCCTCCTGGCGCCGCGCGCGGGGCGTCGGGCGCTGGCGCACGGCGTTCCTCGTCGAGCCGGGCACGCGGGTGCCGGACTGCCGCGCCGTGATCGACGGCGCGTTCCCGGACGCCGAGGTCGTCGTCCACCCCGAGCGCCGGGGCGTGCTCGCCAACCCGCACGCGGCGCTGACGCACGGGTTCGCCGGGGGTGCGGCGTTCGTCGTGCTGGCCGAGGAGGACATCGTCGTGGCCGACGACGTGCTCGAGTTCCTCACCTGGGCCGCGACCACCTGCCGCGACGACCCGTCGGTGCTGGCCGCGTGCGCCTTCTCCCGCCTGCCCGCACCCCAGCCGTCCGACCTCGTCACCGACGGGGAGTTCAGCCCCTGGGTGTGGGGGACGTGGGCCGACCGCTGGCACGACGTGCTCGACCCGACCTGGTTCGCCGCCGCCCGCGCCCCCGAGCCCGGCGGCGGCAACGGCTTCGACTTCGGCATCGCCCGCACGCTGGCCGCCACGGGCCGGCGCGTGGTGATCCCGCGGGCCAGCCGCTCGGACGACATCGGGCAGTACGGCGGTGTGCACGCCGTGCCGGCGGAGTACGAGGCCGGCCGGGCGGCGACGTTCGTCGCGCACCGGCCGCCGGTGCGCTTCCGGGCGACCGACCCCGTCGGGGTGCGGGGTGCTCCCCGGGACGAGGCGGCGGCGCGGTTACCGTCGTCCCCGTGACGAGCACGGTCGGGAAGAAGCGCAGCGGCGCCACCGGGACGGTGGAGATGACGGCCAGGCCGGCGGGGTCGGCGCTGCTGCAGCGCGTCATCCTCCCGCGCCCCGCCGACCCGACGTCGGTGCGCGCGCTGTACCTCGACGAGGGCACCGCGACGTCGGTGAAGACCACGGCGCCCACGGCGCACCGCCCCGGCACCTACGACGAGACCGCCGACGAGTACGTCATGCACGTGCGCCGCGGCGGCAGTCGCGTGGCCGAGGTGGTCTCCCGCACCGGCGTGCGGCTGCCCGAGCGCAGCGAGGTCTCGTTCGCCGCGTACTTCAACGCCTTCCCCGCGGCGTACTGGCGGCGCTGGTCGGTGCTCGGGTCGGTGACGCTGCGCCTGCGGATGCGCGGGCACGGGCGCGTCGACGTCTACCGCTCGACGGCCAAGGGCGTCGCCGTGCACCTGGCCGGCGAGCTGGTGGACACCGGGAGCGACACCGAGACCGAGGTCGTCGTCCCCGTGTCGCTGACGCCGTTCGGCGACGGCGGCTGGGTCTGGTTCGACCTCTCCAGCGACGCCGACGCGCTCGAGCTGGTCTCCGGCGGGTGGTTCGCCGACCAGGAGGCCCCCGGCCGGGCCGCGGTGACCGTCGGGATGCCGACGTTCAACCGTCCCTCGGACTGCGTCGCGACGCTGCGCGCGCTCGGTGAGGACCCGCTGGTCCGCGACGCCCTCACCGCGGTGATCATCCCCGACCAGGGGTCGTCGAAGGTGCGTGACCAGGCCGGGTTCGACGAGGCCGCCGCGGCGCTGGGCGACCGGCTGCGGATCATCGACCAGCCCAACCTCGGTGGGTCCGGCGGCTACGCCCGCATCATGTACGAGGCGCTGGAGAACACCGACTGCGAGCACGTCCTGTTCATGGACGACGACGTCGTCCTCGAGCCCGACTCGGTGCTGCGGGCGCTCGCGTTCTCGCGCTTCGCGCGGCAGGAGATGCTCGTCGGCGGCCAGATGCTCTCGCTGCAGGCGCGGTCGCACCTGCACGCGATGGGCGAGGTCGTCGACCGCGGCACCTTCTTCTGGCAGATCGCGCCGCACACGGCCGACGACCACGACTTCGCCGTCGACTCGCTGCGCGAGACGCTCTGGATGCACCGGCGCGTCGACGTCGACTACAACGCCTGGTGGATGTGCCTGATCCCCCGCACGGTGGCCGAGCGCATCGGGCTGCCGCTGCCGCTGTTCATCAAGTGGGACGACTGCGAGTACGGGCTGCGCGCGGGGAGCCACGGCGTCCCGACGGCCACCGTGCCCGGCGTGGCGATCTGGCACATGTCGTTCGTCGAGAAGGACGACAGCTCGGACTGGCAGGCCTACTTCCACGTCCGCAACCGGCTCGTCGTGGGCGCGCTGCACGGCCCGGACAACCCGCGCGCGATGCTCGCCGACTCGCTCAAGCGGACGCTGCGCCACCTGTTCCTGCTCGAGTACTCGACGATCGCGCTGCACCACATGGCGATGCGCGACTTCCTCTCCGGGCCGAAGGCGCTGTTCGGGTCGCTGCCGACGGCGCTGGGGGCCGTGCGCGCCACCCGCGCCGAGTTCCCCGACGGCACCGTCCACCGCGACGCCGGCGACCTCCCGCACCCCGACATCGGCGCCCGCGAGGCCCAGCTGTGGCCGAAGCCGCCGACGAACAAGGTCGCCCAGATCGCCTCGCTCGCCCGAGGCCTGGCCCACCAGCTCAAGCCCGTCGACCCCCGGGCGCACGAGCGCCCGCAGCGTGACGTGCCCGCGGAGCACGGCCAGTGGTTCCTGCTCTCGCGCCTCGACGGCGCCGCGGTGACGACGTCCGACGGGTCGGGCGTGACGTTCCGCAAGCGCGACCGGGAGATGTTCTGGTCGATGCTGCGCGAGTCGGTGCGCCTGCACACCGAGGTCGGCAAGGCCTGGCCGGCGCTGCGCGAGCGCTACCGGGCCGGCATGGGCGAGCTCGTCAGCCGCGAGGCCTGGCGCGAGCAGGTCTTCGACCGCTTCCGCTGACGTTCCTGCTCGTCGGCGGTAGAGGAGGACCGGACCTGTCCGCCTCCCTCCGTAGCGTCCACGGCATCAGGGACGACGAGGAAGGTAGGCCCCGATGACCACGACCGCCGCGCAGGAGACCGCCATGACCAGCACCGACGCCGACGAGCGGGCCGACATCCTCGCCGAGCTGGCCCAGGCCCGGCACTGGATGGTCTTCCCGACGCGCGACCTCACCGACGAGCAGGCGGCCTCCCGCCCGACCGTCTCCCAGCTCACCCTCGGCGGGCTGATCAAGCACGTCACGAAGGTCGAGGAGGGGTGGATGCGGTTCGCGGTCGACGGCCCGCAGCCCGAGGACGACGTGGTGCTGCCCGACGGCATGACGCTCGAGGACTTCGAGGGCTGGATCGCGAGCCTCGACGAGAAGCCGGACTGGCTCGTCGAGCGCGAGAACGAGTTCAGGCTCCTGCCGGGCGAGACGCTCGCGGGCGTCGTCGCGGCCTACCACGAGACGGCGGCCCGCACGGAGCGGACGCTGGCGTCGATCCCCGACCTGAACCGGCGCTTCGCGCTGCCGAAGGCCCCGTGGCACGAGCCGGGCACGACGTGGTCGGTGCGGCGGGTGCTGCTGCACATCATCGCCGAGACCACCCAGCACGCCGGCCACGCCGACATGCTGCGCGAGCACATCGACGGCGCCACGTCCATGTAGGGCCGACCGGGTCAGCTCCGTCGCGCATCCGGTGCCATCATGCCGGGCGTGACGGAGCAGGCCGGGACGCAGCAGTCGTCGGAGCGGGAGTCCTCGGAGGAGGAGTCCGCACAGCGGGAGGGGTCGGCCGAGGAGCAGTCCTCGCAGGAGTCGTCGTCGCAGGAGCAGTCCTCGCAGGGGTCGTCCTCGTCGCAGGGGTCGTCCTCGCAGGAGGAGTCCTCCGGGCAGGGCGGGTCCGAGCAGGAGACGCAGCAGCACGAGACCCAGCAGCGGTCCCAGCAGCAGTCCCAGCAGCAGTCCCGGCAGCAGCCCTCCGAGGCGCCGACGGAGCGCACACAGCAGCCGCACGGTGTGGACACCCACGCTCCGGAGGGCCACCGGCAGCGCCCCCCGATCGACGTCGGCGACCTGGTGTGGCGGATCGCCCGGATCCTGGCGTCGGTGGTGCGCATCGTCGCGTTCGTCCTGGCCGTGGTGCTCGTGGCCTACATCGTGCTGGTGCTGGTCGGGGTCAACCCGCAGAACGGCGTCGCGCAGCTCATCGGCGGGGTGGCCGACGCCGTCGTGTTCGCGTTCCGCGACCTGTTCCTCATCAGCGACCCGTCGTTCGCCGTGGTGGTGAACTACGGGCTGGCGGCGGTGTTCTGGCTGCTCGTCGGCGAGTTCGGTTCGCGGCTCATCCGGTGGCTGGGCGCCCGGCTCGCCTGAGCCGGGTCACACCCGGACGGCGGCCTCGCCGGCCGCCGCCCGGCCCGCCACGGCGCGGACCGGGAGCAGCATGACGAACCCGAGCAGCAGGACGATCCCGATCCCGAGGATCCCCCAGCGCTGCGCGCCGAAGATCGTGATGAACAGGGCGAACAGCGCAGGCGCGAGGAAGCTGACGGCCCGGCCGGTCGTGGCGTAGAGACCGAAGAGCTCGCCCTCGCGCCCCGGCGGCACGATGCGGACCAGGTAGCTGCGCGAGCACGCCTGCGCCGGCCCCACGAACAGCGACAGGAACGTCCCGCCGATCCAGAACGCGGTCGGCCCGGACGCGAACAGCATGCCGGCGGCCGTCACGACGAGGGCCGCGAGGCAGACGAGGATCACGATCTTCGGCCCGACGCGGTCGTCGAGCCAGCCGCCGATCAGCGCGCCCACCGCGGAGACGATGTTGGCGACGATCGCGAAGATGATGACGTCCCCGGGCGTCAGCCCGAACGTGCCCGAGGCGAGCACGCCGCCGAACGTGAACACGGCCGTCAGCCCGTCGCGGTAGACCGCGCTCGAGACCAGGAAGCCCAGGAGGTGCCGGTCGTCGCGGTAGAGCGCGCCGAGCCGCCGGAACAGCAGCCGGTACGACGCGGCCCAGCCCACGGCCGCCTCGGTGTCGCCGGGCGGCGCCGGGAACGGGAAGCGCATCCGCAGCACCGGGATGGTCGAGACCGCGAACCAGACGGCCGCGACGAGGACCACGACGCGCACGGCGGTGCCCTCGCCGGGCAGGGTGATGAGCGGGCTGTCGGCGAGGAAGAGGACGAAGCAGATCAGCAGCAGCACGATGCCGCCGACGTAGCCCGCGGCCCACCCGATGCCCGAGACGCGCCCCGTCCGCCCGGGCGGCGCGAGGCGGTAGATCATCGCGTTGTACTCGACCTGCGCGAGCTCGTAGGCGAATGTGCCCACGCCGAGCAGGAGCAGGCCCCACAGCAGCCAGGACGGCGCGGGCGCGACGAACGCCATCAACGCCGTGCACAGGATGATCACGGCGGTGAGCCAGCCGAGGCGGCGCTGCCGGCCGACCTCCGCGCCCGCGGCGTCGCTGCGCTGGCCGTACACGGGCGCGACGAGCGCGACGAGGATCCCGGAGATCGTGATCGCCGTGGCGAGCGCGCTCGACCCCGAGGCCTCGTCGGCCGCGACGCTGCCGGTGAGGTAGACGGTGAAGACGAACGTCGTGACGATGTGGTTGAACGCGGCCGAGCCCCAGTCCCACGCGGCCCACGCGGCGAGGGAACGCCCGAAGCGGACGGTGGACCCGGCGGGCGCGGTCGAGGACGACACGCGCGCACCGTAGCGACACGCAGGGCAGTCGCGCTTGCTCCGAACGGGCGGGTAGCCGCTCCTCGTGAGTGCCGGCGGCGCAGAGGTGACCACCCACCGCTGTCCGACCGCCGTTCGACGCCTGGCCATCCCGTTCGCTCTGGGGGCAGCGGACACGGGCTGTGCCGGGCAGACCCACTCCGACGTGCGGCATCGCCCCGCGCGGTCACTCCGTGTCCGGACGACATCACCACCCAGGTCGGCGATCACCTGGTCGTGGTCGCCGGGGCCGCACGGCTGAGTGATCCACTTTGCGAACGACGGAGATCCTCCGTGTCCGAACTGACGCCGCGGGATGGCTAGTGTCCGCCGCGCGGCATTTCCGCCGCGCTCCCCGAGGCTCCCCGCCCGTTCGCGCCCGTTCGTCGGGGATGCCCCCTGTGAAAGGACACCCCTGTGGGATTCCTCCGTAAGTCCGTGCTGGCCGTCTCCCTGATCGGTGCGGGACTGGCGAGCACGACCGGTGCCGCGTTCGCGCACGAGAGCGACGGCCAGGACGGCTTCGCGAACGTCGACTCGGTGCAGACCATCACGCCGGCGAACGCGTGCAACAACGACGTCCCGGTCAACGCCCTCGGTGTGCAGGTCCCGGTCGAGGACGTCTCGGGCGCCCTCCCGGTCCTCGGCGGGAACTCGCCGGGCGCCGCCGCGCAGCCCGAGTCGCAGTCGTGCGGCTCGTCCGTCGACGGCGAGGCCAACTGATCCCCGAGCTCCGGCTCCCCGCCCGCCGGACCCCGAATTCCCGGCGGGTCTCACCACCCCGTTCCCCCATCGTCGAGGAGACGAGATGAGCTTCCTGCGACGTGCCGCGGTGGCCGGCGCCCTGGCCGGTACGGCCCTGGTCGCGACGACGGGCTCGGCCTTCGCCGCCGAGTCCCACGGCCCCCGCAGCACCGACGACGGCGCCCAGAGCGGCCTCGTCAACGTCGGCGACGTGCAGACGGTCACGCCGATCAACGCGTGCAACAACGACGTCCCGGTGAACGCCCTGGGCGTGCAGGTCCCGGTCGAGGACGTGTCGGGCGTCCTCGACGTCGGCGGCCTGCTCGGTGACCACCAGGACGGCAGCGGCTCGGCGGCCCAGCCCGAGTCGCAGTCCTGCCGCACCGGGACCGACGCGGCCGCCTGACGGTCGCGCCGGTGCGCCGGGCCCCGGTCCCTCCCCGAGGGGGCCGGGGCCCGCGCGTGTTCCACCGGGCGCCCCGCCCGCGGTGCCCTATCCTCCGTCGCGCAGCGTGTCGCCAGAGCCGGAGGAATCGCGTGCTCAAGGGATTCAAGGACTTCCTGCTCCGCGGGAACGTCGTCGAACTCGCCGTGGCGGTCGTCATCGGCGCGGCGTTCACCGCCGTCGTCACGGCGTTCACGAACGCATTCCTGAAACCGCTGATCCAGGTGTTCTCCGGCGGCGGTGAGTTCGCCGGCGCCTTCACGGTGAACGGCGTGGTGTTCGACTACGCGAGTTTCGTCAACGCGGTCCTCACGTTCCTCATCACCGCCGCCGTCATCTACTTCCTCGTGGTGCTGCCGTTGAAGTACGTGGAGGAGCGGCGCCGCCGTGGCGAGGAGGAGGGCCCGGCCGACCCCACCGACGTCGAGCTGCTGGCCGAGATCCGCGACCTCCTCCGCGAGCAGGCCACCCGCCCGACGGGCGCGGCCGGCGGCGGCCAGGGCCGCATCCCCCACCAGGACCGCTGACCCCGACCCGTCCTGCGAGCAACGCGGCATTGCTGGCACTGGGTGCCAGGATCGCCACATCCTCGCCGGGACGACACGCGGGGCGTGTCAGCGTGGCGTCGACGCTGACGTCCACCGTCAGGAAAGCCACCACGATCATGTGGCTCCGCCGGCGCCCGCGAACGGGGAGTTCGGGCGCGTCGAAGCAGCGGACCGCTCGTTCGCTGCCACGGACGGGGCCACACAGCGCCACGGACGAGCGCCGCGACGACGTCACCGCGTGCGCGCGCGACCGGCCCTCGGTGCCCGCCGGCGACACACCCTCGACCCGGTGTCACCACACCCGCTCGTGGCTGCTCCGTCCGTGTGGCGACGACGCAGAGCGACCACGGGGCTGTGCCCCGTTCCCTGATCGAAGCGTGAAGCACCCCAATCCACCGATCGGAGTATCAGGACACGGCCACTCGGCGCCGTTGACCAGGTCGAGGGGCGGCACGATGCCGGTCCGGGTGGTCGTCGGGGAGGCGCGGTGCGGACGGTGGTGGGGCAGGACCACGGCACGCGGGACGTCCGGGGTGGGCAGGTCGGGCAGGACCCGGCCACCTCGGACCTCCCCGGCACCCGGCGCATCCCGGCCCCGCGCGGCGACCGGGCCGCGACGGGGGCCCGGCCGGCGACCGTCGAGATCCCGGCCCTGACCGGCCTGCGGGCGGTCGCGGCGGTCTGGGTGCTGGTGCACCACCTGAGCTTCCTGCCGGTCACCGGATACTCCGAGTGGTTCGCCCCGGTGGCGCCGCTGGTATCCGCGGGCGGGCTCGGGGTCGACCTGTTCTTCGCCCTCTCCGGCTTCCTCCTCGCCCGGTCGTACCTCGACCGCTGGCGGGGATCCCCCGGGCCGCGGCAGGCCCTCGGGTTCGTGTGGGCGCGCGTCGCCCGCGTCTGGCCGCTCTACGCGGTCGTGGTGGTCCTGGCCGGGCTGTGGTGCGCCGCGCGCGCCGTCCTGGGGAGCGACGGCGTGATCACGTGGCAAGGCGCCCAGCCCGGCCTGGACCCCCTGAGCTGGCTGCGGCAGCTGACGTTGACGCAGATGTGGGACTCGGGAGGCATCGACGGGGTGTCGTTCGTGCTGCCGGCCTGGTCGGTGAGCGCGGAGTGGGCGGCGTACCTCGCGTTCCCGCTCCTCGCGGGCGCGGCCTGGCTCATCCGCGGATGGCCGCGTCCCCTGCTCGCCGTGCTGGCCGTCCTCGCCGCGACGCCGACCGCCGCCCTCGCCGTGCAGAACGCCCTCGACGGCGACTGGGGCGGCTTCTGGGCCGTGCGTCTCGTCGCCGCGTTCACAGCCGGGACGGTGACGTGGCTGGTCGTGCGCCGCGTGCCCCGCACCCGGACGGTCTCGCGCTGGGCCCACCACGTGCTGGTGCTCGCGCTGGCCGAGATCGCGCTGGTCGTCTACTGGGCCGCGACGGCGCCGGCCATCGCGACCGTCACCGCCGACGCCCGCACGTACCTCGCGACCCCGCTGATCCCCGTGGTGCTCGGCGCCCTGGCGCTCACCGACGGGCCGATCGCCCGGGCGCTGGGGACACCGCGGCTCCGGTACGGCGGGCGCATCTCCTACGCGCTCTACCTCGTGCACTTCCCCCTGATCGAGATGGCGCTCGTCGCCATGACCCGCATCCCCGCGCTGGCCCCCGGCACGGCGGCGGCCGCGCTGCTGGTGCCCCACCTCGTCGTGGCCTCGCTGGTGCTCGCGCACCTCGCGTACCGCTTCGTGGAGGAGCCCGCGCAGGCCTGGATGCGGGACCGGGACCCGTCGCGGCGCCGGGGTGGCGCGCGCCGCGACACCGCGGAGACCCGCCGTCCGGAGGTCACCCCGCCCTCCGGTCGCCGGGCGGTCGGGCGGCGTGGGGGTAGCCACGCCGCCCGACCGGCAGCGGTCGCGGCCTGACGTCTGCCCGCCGGCTCCGCCCCGACGAACGAACGGCGCCCTCGCTGCTTGCGTAGCAGCGAGGGTGCCGTTCGTTCGTCGGAGGGTGCGCGCGGACGGCGCAGCGTCAGACCGGCAGGCGGCGGAAGATCGGGCGCGGGATGTGGCGCAGCACCGACATCACCGCGCGCAGGGGCGCCGGGGCCCACACCTGCTCCTTGCGGCCCGCCACGGCCGCCACGACGACGTCGGCGACGGCCTCGGGCGTCGTCGACAGCGGCGCCGGCGACATCCCCTCGGTCATCTTGGTGTGCACGAACCCGGGACGGACGACGGTGACGCCGATGCCCTCGGGCCGCAGCGCCTCGGTGAGCCCGGTGTAGAACGCGTCGAGCCCGGCCTTCGTCGAGCCGTAGACGAAGTTCGAGCGCCGCGCCCGCTCCCCGGCCACCGAGGACAGGGCGACGAGGTGCCCGTGGCCCTGGCGGCGGAACTCGGCCGCGAGGGCGACGCCCACCGACACCGCGGCGACGTAGTTGACCTCGGCGAGCTCGACGGCGACGTCGATGTCCTGCCAGGCCTTCTCCTGGTCGCCGAGCAGGCCGAACGCGACGACGGCGACGTCGATGTCCCCGCCGGCGAACGCCTTGCGCACGGCCTCGGTGTGCACCGCGGCGTCGCGGGCGTCGAACTCGACGGTCTCGACGGTCGCGCCGGCGCGGGTGAGCCGCGCGGCGGCGTCGGCGAGCCGGGGCGACTGGCGCCCGGCCAGGACGACCCGCACGGGGCCACCCTCGAGATACTTCTCGGCGGTCGCCAGCCCGATCTCCGAGGTGCCGCCGAGCAGCAGCAGGGACGACGGGTGGCCGACGGCGTCGATCATGGAACTCCTCAGGGGGTGAGGCGGAGGCGGCGCGACATGTCCGACGCGAACACCCCGTCGGGGTCGGCGGCGTCGCGGACCTTGCGCCATTCGTCGAGCCGCGGGTACATGGCGGCGAACGTCCCGGCGTCGGTGCGCGAGTCCTTGGCGGTGTAGAGGCGCCCGCCCATGGCCAGCACGCGCTCGTCCAGCGAGCGGCAGAACGCACCGAGGCCGTCGACGATCGGGAAGTCGACGCAGATGTTCCAGCCCGGCATCGGGAACGACAGCGGCGCCCGGTTGCCCTCGCCGAACTTCTTGAAGACGTTGAGGAACGAGACGTGCCCGGAAGCGGCGATGTCGCGGATGATCGCCCGGAACTCCGCCTCGGCGTCGAGCGGGACGATGAACTGGTACTGCAGGAAGCCCTTCGACCCGTAGGCCCGGTTCCAGTCCCCGAACAGGTCGAGCGGGTGGTAGAAGGCGGTCAGGTTCTGGATCTGACCCTTCTTGTTCTTCGTCTTGCGGTAGTACAGCTCGCCGATCGCCGAGAACGTCAGCTTGTTGGCCAGGCCGTTGGGGAAGACGTCGGGCAGGTCGACCAGCGTGGGCGCGTCGAACTTCAGCGGGTCGCGACGCAGCTTCTCGGGCAGCTCGTCGAGCCGGGCCAGCGAGCCGCGGCCGAGCGCCGCGCGACCGAGCTTGGCGCCCGTCGACATCGAGTCGAACCAGGCCGACGAGTAGTCGTAGGCCTCGTCGGAGCCGTCGGAGAACCGCTCGATCGTCTCGTCGAGGTTCGCTGTCCGCTCGGTGTCGGCGACGAAGTAGGCGGTCTCGGTCTTCGTCATCCGCACCGTGGCGCGCAGGATGATCCCGGTCAGGCCCACGCCGCCGACGGTCGCCCAGAACAGCTCGGACTCCGGGCCCTCGGGCTCGAGGCGGCGCACCTCGCCGGAGGCGAGCAGCAGGTCCATCGACACGATGTGGTCGCCGAAGCTGCCGGCGGTGTGGTGGTTCTTGCCGTGGATGTCGTTGGCGATCGCGCCGCCGATGGTCACCTGGCGCGTGCCCGGCAGCACCGGTACCCACAGCCCGAACGGCAGCGCGACGCGCATGAGCCGGTCGAGCGAGACGCCGGCGTCGAGGTCGACCAGGCCGGTCTCGGCGTCGACGCCGTGGATGCGGTCCCGCGCCGTCATGTCGACGACGAGGCCGCCGGCGTTCTGCGCGGTGTCGCCGTAGGAGCGGCCGAGGCCGCGCGCGACCACGCCGCGCGCCCCGGCACCGGCGACGACCTCGGCGAGCCTCTCGGTGGAGGTGACCTCGTCGCCGGACACCACCGTCGCCCGGCTCGGGGCCGTGCGGGCCCACCCGACCAGGGTCTTCTCGGTGCGCGACATCCCGGGCGAGTCTAGGGGGTGTCCAGGACGGGCACGCTCGCGCGTCCCGTCCGCGTCCAGCCGGCGACGGTCTCGTCGCCGACCTGCGGCGTCAGCGTGCCCAGTGGCAGCCGCGGCACCCAGCGGGCGAGGCCGATCGCGTCGCGCGTCGGCTCGCCGTCGAGGTAGACGGGCAGGCGTACCTCGTCGACGAGCAGGCGCGGGGTGAGGAACGGTCCCCCGGTGCTCGGGGCGACGGCGATCTCGCCGGCGCCCGACAGGTCCGGCGGGGTGATGCGCCAGGGCGGGACGCCCGCGGTGCCGCCGGTGAGGGCCGGCGGGCGCAGGCACGGGAACGGGAACGCGACCGGCCAGTCGACCAGCGCCGTGCTGCCCGGCGGCACGACGTCGCCGAACGGCACGGTGCGGGGCACCCGGGGCACGCTCACGGCGAGCGGGAGCTCGGGGTCCTCCCCGGACGGCGTCGCGACCTGGGCCGCCGCACCGTCGCGGGCCGCGCTCGTGGCGCGCACCCGCACGAGCGTCGTGCCCTCGGGGGCGAGGGCGCGCAGGTCGCGGGGGGCGGTGCCGTCGCGGGGCCCGGCCGGGCCCTCGGTGACGGGCTCGGCCGTCGGGGACGCCGCGAACTCCAGCGTGACGTTCCCGCGCGCCAGCGAGCCGCTGGCGGCGACGACCACCGGCGCCGTCCGGTCGCGGGCCTCGGGCGGCAGGACGAACCACTCGGACCGCAGCTCGGCCGGCGCCTGCCCGGCGGCCAGCGCCGGCGCGGCCCACCCCGGCAGCTCCTGCCCGGCGATCCGCAGCGGCACCGCCGCCGGCGTCACCGGTGCGGTGGGGGTGAACCGCGGCGCGAGCAACGGGGCGTTGCTGGCGTCTGGCGCCAGGATCGCCACGTTCTCGCTCGCCGACACGCCGACGGGGAGGAGGCCGGCGCGGGGGTCGGTCTCGACGGCGAGGTCGGACGCCATCCCGCACGGGTCGCCGCGCACGGCGGCCAGCGAGTCCGTGCCGTAGCTGTAGGTCCCGAGCCGGTCGGCGGTGTCCTTGAGGAACGCGCCGCCCTGGAGCGCGACGACCGCCACGACGAGCACCAGCGCGAGCCGCCCCGGGGCCAGGACCCGCGCAACGCGGCGCGGGACCCGCCCGCGCACGGCGACGACGACCGCGAGCACCAGCGTCCCCACGATCGTCACCGGGAACGCGATGTCGGCGAGCGGCACGCGCAGCACCTGGGGCGGGATGTCGTTCCAGAACACGCCCCACGCCGACGCGTAGGCCCACTGGTTGTACCCGAGCAGCACCAGCGTCGTGACCAGCCCGAGCCCGCCGACCACGGCGACCAGCGCGCGGCCGCGCAGGCGGGCGGCGACGACCCGCGGCGCCCACAGCACCACGAACAGCGTCAGCACGGCCGTGCCGACGCCGATCAGCTCGCCGAAGTGCAGCGTCCACTTCGTCGGGCTGACGATCAGCAGCACCGGCGCCAGCGCCACGACGCCGAGCAGCCGCCCCGCCGGCCCGACCGCGACGCCGGCGCGGACCCGGGCCACGCCCAGTGCCCACGCCGTCGCGGCCAGCCCGAGCAGCGTCAGCAGCACCGCCAGCCGCGCGCCGAGCCCACCCTGCACGTCGCCGGGCGTGATGAGGTGGCTGTAGCGGTCGATCTCCTGCCACCAGGGCTGGCCGCCGCCGATCAGCTGGCGCACCCGCGTCGCCTCGAGCAGACCGGCCAGTGACTGGTCGGCGGCCATCGGCAGCACCGCGACGGCCAGGCCCGCGACGACGACGAGCAGCCGCGTCCACCCCCGCGGCGCCCGGGCCAGCGCGGGCAACGCCACGAGCAGCGGTGCGAGCCCGAGCAGCGCGCCCGGCGTCAGGGCGACCGTGAACCCGGCCAGCACGGCCGCGGCCAGCAGCGGCAGCAGCGCCCGCGTCGCCACCGCGCGCTCGGTGCACACCCACACCGCCAGCACGCCCAACGCGAGCCACGGCTCGGGGCGCAGCGAGAGCCCGAACGGCGCCCACCAGGCCGCGAACGCCGCCGCCGCGACCCAGGTCGCGCCGGGACGGCGCAGCGCCGGGCCCAGCCGGGGCAGCGCGTGGCGGCGCAGCAGCACCCAGGTCAGCAGCCCCAGCACGGTCGCCGGCACCCGCAGCCACAGCACCGACGCCGCCGGGCCGGGCGCGAGCGCGGCCCACGCGCGCGTCACCTCGTAGAACCAGCTGAACGGGGCCTCGGGCGCGTTGAGCCAGCGGTAGACGTTGCCGGTGAACCCGCTCTCGCCGCGGCTGCGCAGGATGCCCGCGATGTAGCCGTCGTCCACCGTCGCCGGACCGACGACGGCCCAGCCGGCGAGGGCCAGCCCGACCACGGCGTCGACGGGCCGGGGCCGCCACGGCCGCCCGCGACGCACGGGCCGCCCGGGTCGCGATGCCGCGACGACCATCCCGGCCAGCCCCAGCAGCACCCCCAGCCCGAGCAGGTACTTCCACACGCTCGGCGTCGTCTGGAAGCGGGTGTCGGTACGCAGCGACACCGTCAGGCCGTCCGTGCCCGGGGTCCCGGCGACGATCGCCGCGACGACCGGGCGCACGTCACCGGGCCGCGTCACCACCGTGCGGTCGTCCACCCGAATCTCGGTGCTCTCCGGCCGCGAGACCACCGCCAGCGTGCACGGCCCGGGCGGCAGCGCGACCGCCGCGAGGGTCTCGCCGTTGCTGGTCACGAGCGCCCCGCCCGGCAGCGGCCGCACCGCCAGGCCGCCGACCGGCGCCGGCGGCGTGCCCGGCGGGGTCGTCGCGAGCGTGGAGGCACCCGGCGGCGTCGCGGCGAGCGCGGCGCAGCTCACCGAGGCGTCGAGGGCCACCGGCTGGTAGGGCATCAGCGGCAGGGCGGCGGCGGTCTGGCCGGGTGCCTGCGGCCAGGCGAACGTCACCACCGGCTGGTGCACCGGCGCGAGCGGGAACAGCACGGCGCAGAGCAGCGTCAGCAGCGCCGAGGCGAGCAGCAGCGACGGACGCCGGGGCGGGGACGGCGACGGCTCCGCCGCCGCCGGCGCCCGCGCCTCAGCCGAGGTACTCACGGCCGGAGTACGCCTCGGAGGCCAGCGTCGCGAACCGCGCGGTACCGCTGCGGGTCACGTGGTCGACGCGCAGGTCGTAGCCGTCGGTCGGGTGGTCGTAGACGATCCGGTCGACGTTGCCCCACGCCAGCGCGGGCACGCCGCCGTCGGGCAGCGCCGAGAACGGGCGCACCGTCGCCCACGTCCGCTCCGACTGCACCATCGTCCCGCCCCACGACTCGTAGGTCGGGTTGGTCAGGATGAACTCGGGGGTGTTCTCGGCCGCGCTGAGCCGCATCGTCGGGGTCGGGGCGATGCCGTGCTGGACGGCGACCTGGTCGACGCACGGCCACAGCACCGCCGAGAGCTGGTCGGCGAAGACGCCCCCGGCGACGATGTCCGACGGCTGGTCCGCCGCGGTCGCCGACGGCATCACCGACTGCATGCGCGCGAGGTGCGGCGCGGCGACCGCGAGCGAGCTGTCCGGGCCGGCGACGCGGTCCTCGACCTGCAGGCGCACCGCCGTCGGCCGGCTGCCCGGCAGCAGCACCGGGATCTCCTGCCACTGCCGCGCGGTGAACCCGCCGGCGGGCGTCACGGCCACCGACTCGGCCTCGACGGGGGCCCGCGGGTCGCCCGAGCCGAACTGGACGACGACGCGCTGGCGGTCCGGCTCGTTGCCGGCGACCGGGACGACGAGGTGGGTCGGTGCCTGCGGGTCGGCCGGGTCGATCGCGGGCAGCGGGTACCAGCCGGTGGTCAGCGTCCCCAGGCCGGTGACGCCGGCGGGGGCGGTGGTCGGGTCGGCGCCCGGCGGGAGGGCGACCTCGTCGTGCCACAGCGCGCCCGGGCCGGGCGGCGGCACCGGGGACGGGTCGCCGGCGGCGAGGGCGAAGTCGCCGGTGCGCGTGTCGGGGGTCGTCGGGGCGCCGACGTCCTGCCCGGTGCGCGCCATCACCGTCGCCGCCTCGCCGAGCCCGCACCCGCGGCCGGTCAGGGCCTGCATCTGGCTGCCGGCGACGGTCCACCCGGCGCCCTGGTAGATGGGCGCCATCACCATCACGCCGATCATCAGCCCGACCATCACCACCGACGCCGTCACGAGCACCGCGCGCTCCGGCGTCACCCCGAACGTCCGTCGTCGGGCCCGCCGTCGCCACCACACGAACAGCCCGGCGAGCGCGGCGACGAGCAGCCACCACCAGACGTCGCGCAGGTAGTGGTCGCCGTAATGGGGGGCGAAGCTCTCGAGGTCGAGCATCGAGATGTCGGTGTCGAGGTGGTCCCCGAACGGCTGGCCGCGGTCGCTGTAGGGCTTCCAGGTGTTGGGGCCGGCGAAGCCGAGCACGGTCGCGCCGGTGATCAGCGCGACCGACGCGCCGGTGACCAGCGCGCCCGCGCGCCGCGGCAGCGGCGAGTGCAGCAGGGCCAGTGCGAGCAGCACCGTCGCCGGGGCGGCGACGGCCCCGAAGTGGTTGACCCACTTCGTCGGCCCGAGCGCGATGAGCCCCAGCGCGACGGCGGTGGTGACGGCGGCGCCGAGCGTCGCGTCCCGCAGGCGCCCGCCGGCGGGCCCGGCCCGGCCGCTGCGGCCGCTGCCGATCGACACGACCACCAGCAGCACGACCGTGAGCAGCACGGGCAGCCGGCGTCCCCACGTCCCGGTCTCGATGAGCGTCCGGTAGTGGGCCCACTCCTCGTACCAGGGGAAGGTCAGGTAGTACCAGCTGTGCACGTCGGTGGCCTCGAGGACGTCGCCGAGGGTGGCGTCGCCGAAGCCGATCGGGATGGCGATGGTGCCGGCGGCGACGACCGCGCCGGCCGCGCCGAGGCGTGACCGCCAGCCGTGGGCGGCGAGCCAGCGCCACAGCCACGGGAGGGCGACGACGACGGGCGCGGCCGCCACCAGCCCCGACGGGGAGACCGAGACCGCGAGCGCGGCGAGCGCCGTCGCGGGGATCAGCGGGCCGACGGCCTCGCGCCGGCGCGCGAGCTCGGCGAGCACGAGCACCCCGGCCGACAGCGGCACGATGACGATCTCGGGTCGCAGCGCCATCCCGTAGGGCAGCCACCACACGAGGTGCGCGACGAGCAGCGCCCACGCGACGCCGGGCAGCGCGCCGGCGCGCCCGAGCAGGTTCACCAGCAGGACGCGCAGCAGGGCCCACGTCACGAGCCCGAGCAGCAGCGGCAGCAGGCGCATCCACAGCAGGCCCCAGCCCGGCAGGCCGAGCGCCTCGCCGAGGTGGCCCCAGACCGCCATGACGTACTGCGACAGCACGAACGGGTTCTCCGTCGTGTTGAACATGTAGATCTGGTTGCCGATGTAGCCCGTCGGCGTCGCGTTGCGGGCCATCAGCAGGTACCAGGAGTCGTCGTTCTGCAGCGGCCCGAGCACCACCCAGGCCGCCGAGACGAGCGTGACGACGGCGTCCGCCGGGTGCAGGCGCGGCCGGGCCAGCCCGGCCCCGCGGCCACGCCAGCGGCGGGTGGCGAGCCAGATCGTCGCGACCAGCGCGAGCGCGTGGAGCACCAGGAGCGCCAGCTTCAACCCGCTCGGCACCGACGAGTAGCGGTCGTCGGTGTGGACGGTCGCGGCCAGGCCGGGCGTCCCGGGCGCGTCGGTGGCGATCTCGGCGACCTGCGGGACGAGCGCCCCGGGGAAGGACGCCAGCTCCTGGCCGTCGCGGGACACCCGCGTGCCGGCCTGGTCGGCGATCACCCGGTACGTGCAGTCGCCGAGGGGGAGCAGCTCGTCGAGCACGGTCGCGCCCGAGCTCGTGACGACCACCCGCCCGCCGGACAGCGCCACCGTCAGCCCGCGGCCGGGGGTGCCGGCCGACCCGGGCTCGGTGCGCAGGGCGTCCCCACCGCCGCGCAGCGCTGCGCAGGGGACCTCCGCCGCGAACGACAGCGGCCGGTAGGGCGTCAGCGGGAGCGTCGTCGACGTCGCCGGGGCGCCCGCCTTCGGCCAGGTGACGACGGGGTCGTCGGCGACGACCGGGGCCAGCGGGATCGCCAGCCCCAGCAGCACCGTGACCGCCGCCAGGGCCGCGAGCCACCACCCGCCCGCGCGCGACCGCCGTGGCCGCACGTCCTCGCCGGGGGCGTCGGGGGAGGTCGGCCCGGGCCGACTCTCCTGCGCTGCCACCACGGCCATGGGGCGCGACGATATCGACGCGCCCGGACCACCCCGGTGAGGTGGTCCCTCCAGGGCTCGTACCCTCGACCCCATGACCGCCACCGGGCCCACCACCGGCGAGCGCCCCGCGCCGCTCGGCCTCAAGGCCCAGATCGTGCGCTTCGTCGCGATCGGCGTCGTCGCGGCCGCCGTCGACCTCGGCCTCTACGCCGGCCTCCTCGCCCTGGGCACGTGGGCCCCGCTGGCCAAGGCCGTGTCGTTCATCTGCGGCACGACGACGGCCTACCTGCTCAACCGGCGCTTCACCTTCGCCTCGTCGTCGGGCGGCACGGGCCGGTTCCTGGGCTTCGTGGTGCTCTACGGCTCGACGTTCGCGGTGAACGTCGGCGTCGCGGCGCTGGTGCTGCACGTCATGGACGCGCCGTCGGTCAACCCGGGCGTCGTCGCGGGCTTCGTGTCGTGGTTCGTCGCGCAGGCCTGCGCCACCACGATCAACTTCGTCGTCATGCGCACGGTCATCTTCCGCGACTGAGGTCCCTGGCAGCAGCGAACGCGCTGTTCGCTGCCTCTAGGCGTCGGAACTCCCCGTTGATCACTGGTACATGGGCGTGGTGATCAGGAGCGCGCCGCGCACCTCGACGCGGTGCTCCGCGTGCGTGACGCGCCCCTGATCTCCGGAGATCGGAGTCCCGAGGCTGATCAACGGGGACTTCGCGCGCGTAGACGCAGCGAACCGCCCGTTCGCTGCGGCAGGGGCCCGGGGGGGGGCAGGGGCAGGGGCAGGGGTGGCGGGTCAGCGGGAGGGCGAGGGGGTCCCGGGCGGCGGGTCGCCGATGGGGCCCGGGGTGTAGTTCCCCCACACCTCGCGCTCGCCGTGGACGACCGTCGGGGCCGCGGCGTCGGGGGTGTAGGGGTCGAGGCGCTCGACGATGCCCCAGTCGCGCGACGGCTGGCCCTCGAGGTAGGTGGGCAGCTCCGTGCGGCGCTCGAGGATCTCGATCCACCCCAGGGGCCCGCCGGCGTTGGCCGACGACCAGTTCACCCCGCCGGGGCGCAGCTGGCTGGCGTCGGCGATGAGCCGGTACCGCGCGACCTCGGCGATGCCGTCGCGCACGTCGAACGGGCGCAGGCAGGGGCTCGCGAACTGCACGGGCCACTCGAGGTAGCCCGGGTTCTCGGGCCCCAGGATCTGGGTCAGCGGCACGAGCTGGGGCGCGCGCATCGGCGCGATCGCGAGCCAGCCGTCGGGCACCGGCGCGCGGTCCTGGGCGATGAGGCGCACCTCGTCGGCCTGGGCGCCGACGCCGCCGGCGAGGTTGAGCCGGATCTCGCGCCACCCCGGCTCGCCGAAGCGGCGGTCGTCGATCGGCTGCTGGCCCAGCACCTCCAGGCGGCCGTCGGGCTGGCGGCGGGCGAACTGGATGGTGAGGAAGTTGCCGCCGTTGAGGCGCCCGGCGACGGTCAGCACGAGCGGGGTGCTGCCTCGGCGGAGGTCGTCGTTGAGCGAGTACCAGTCGGTGCGCAGCACGCCGGTGTTGGTGCCCGACGCGTCGTAGGACCCGAGTGCCTGGTCGGCGAGCCCGTTGCGCAGCGAGTACTCGTAGCCCGACACGCCCGTGCCGCCGCCGACGGGCGGGGTCGCCCCGGCGAGGGAGAACCCGCTGTTGACCGGCGTCGGGTCGACGAGCTGGGCCTCCGGGCTCGACGCGGGCACGGTGTTCGGCGGCAGCGGGGCCGGGCTGGGGGTCGCGGAGGCACCCGGTGCCGTGGAGGTCGTCGTCGGCGGCGTCGTGCTGGTCGTGCCGCCTCCGTCGGTGCCGGTCGCGGCGGAGCCCGCCGACGAGCCCGTGGTCCCGGACGCGCCGGGCGTCGCGGTGGGTGTCGCGGGCGCGACGGTGGGCAGCACCCCGGGCGCCGACGGCGCGAGGCCGGTCGCGGGCGGCGCGACGGGCAGCACGCCGGCGGCCGTCGACCCCTCGACGCGGACGGCGTCGGCGAGACCGCAGGTGCCGCCGAAGGGGTGCTCGAGGACGTCGCCGCCGAGGGAGAAGCTCCCGGCCTGGGCCTCGATCCCGTCCGACATCGAGATCATCTCGAACGCGAGCAGCGCGGCGCAGACCAGCGCGATCGGTGCCGACCCGACGCGCAGGGCCCGTGCCCGGCGCTCGACGGTCGAGCCGCCGCGGGTGCGCCGCAGCTTGCCCAGCGCCTCCCGGGACGGTCGCAGGGCGCTGCCGACCGCCGACGACACGGCCGGCGGCATCGTCGCCGCCGACGGCGGGCGCGGTGTCCCGAGCTCCTCGGGCCGGGGCACGCCGCGGATGTGCTCGATGCCCGCCCAGACCAGCAGGATCACCGACACGCCGAGCAGCAGCGAGTACACCGGCCAGGGCCCGTAGAAGAACGCGCCGACCTCGGGCCCGAACGGCCAGCCGAACCAGTACGGCGGGCCGCCGCCGAACGGCACGCCCCAGTTGTTCGTGTACCACCAGGTGTTCGGGCCGGTGAACGCCAGCGCGAGCACCGCGAACAGCGCGGCGAGGAACAGCAGCCGGTTGCGTCGCGAGCGCAGGACGTCCGACGACGTCGCCAGCGCCGTCAGCGCGGCCATGCCGGCGCCGAGGGCGGCGAAGGAGCCGAAGTGGTGGGTCCACTTGGTCGGGGTCAGCGCCAGCACGACGAACGCGAGGACCGACGACCCGATGAGGCGCTGGGCCGGTCCGAGCGCGGCGCCCGCGATCTTGTCGCGGCGCAGCAGCACGACCATGCACACCGCGATGCCGAGCATCAGCAGCAGCACCGGGAAGCGGCGCTCGAGCGAGCCGTCGGCCGCCGTGCCGAACAGGGACTGGTAGCGCACGAACTCCTGGAACCAGCTCCAGTTCGGGCCCAGCAGCGTGCGCAGGCGGGTCGCCTCGTACACCGCGGCCCAGGTCTGGTCGGCGAAGATCGCGACGAGCACGAGCAGCCCGGCCCCGGTGATGGGCAGGAGCACGGCCAGCCAGCCGCTGAACCGCACGCGCTCGACCACCAGCCGCCACAGCGGGCGCGCGGCGGCGAGGAAGGGCGCGACGGCGATGAACCCCGTCGGCGTCGCGGCGACCGCGAACGCGGCCGCGAGCAGCCCCAGCGCGACCGGGGCGAGCCGCCGGGTGGCGACGCCGCGCTCGACCGCGCAGAACGCGAGCAGCGCGGAGATGACGACGACGGGCTCGGGCCGCAGGCCGTTGTTGTACGGCAGCCAGAAGGCCAGGAAGACCATGGCCGCGGCCCACGCCGCGGCCTTCGAGCGCCGGACCTGCTGGCCCAGGCGCGGCAGCATCTCGCGGCTGATGAGGATCCACGACACGAGCCCCATCGCGACCGAGGGCACCCGCAGCCAGAGCACGGAGTCGTCGATGCGGATCCACTGGGCGTAGAGCTCGTAGAACCAGCCGAACGGCGCCTCGGGGACGTTGAACCACCGGTAGTAGTTCCCGATGTACCCGGCGGACTCGCGGGCCCGGGCGATGCCGAGGATGTAGCCGTCGTCGGAGGTCTGGCTGCCGATCACGGCCCAGACCGCGAGCACGGCGGTGACCACGATGTCGCGCCCGGTCGGCCACCACCAGCGCTTCGGCGCCAGGCGCGGGGCCCGACGCCCGGCGCGCACGTCGAGCGCGTGCAGCGCCCACACCCCGCCCGCGACGGCGAGGATCGCGAGCACCCCGGCCAGCACCTTGAGCGTCGTCGGCGAGGTCTGGAAGCGGGTGTCGGGCGTGATCGACACCGACACGCCCGCCACGTCGTCGCGGCCGGCGTCGAGGTCGGAGTAGATGCCGACGACCTGCGGGCGGGCGTCGAACGGCAGGCGGATCTCCTGGCCGATGCCCAGGTCGATCAGCGTCGACTGCGCGTCGGAGACGATCCGGATCGTGCAGTCGCCGGCCGGGACGGTGGCGGTGGCCATCTGCTGGCCGCGGTCGTTGAGGACGAGCTGGCCGTCCTGGACGCTCAGCCGCATCCCGACCTGGGGGCCGTTCGGCGAGAGCGGCGGGTACGTCGACAGGACGGTCGCGGCCGGGCCGGTGCGCGCGTCGAGGTCCTGGACCGCGCGGCAGGGCACGGTGACCGACATCGTCTCCGGCCGGTAGGCCACCAGCGGGGCGTCGACCGGCCGGGTGCCGGTGGTGGCGCTGGGCCACGTGATCGTCGCGGTGTCCTGCACGACCGGCAGGAACGGGAACAGCAGCGCGAGGCCCGTCCCGAGCAGGCCGAGGACGATCGCGACCAGGCGCAGCCACCGGGGGCCGCGCTGCGACGGACCCGCGTCGGGGGTCTCGGCGACGTCGTGAGCCGGGCTCACCGTCTGTTCCGAGGTCAGCACGCGGCGAGGCTAGTCCGGGCGCCGCACGGCGCCGTGAGGTGGCTGGGGGATCTCGTCATCCGATCGTGAGGGGTGGGGCCGCTGGGACGTCAGCGGCGCAGGAAGCGCTCACGCCGGCCGAGGCGGACCAGCGCCAGCCACTCCCGCAGCGCGCCCGGGTCGCGGCGCGAGACGAGGAAGTACCACGCGAAGCGCAGGTGCTCGATCGCGCCGAAGCGGCGCAGTCCCGGCTGGGCGAGCAGGTAGCCCCGGTTGCGGTACGTGTAGTAGCGCTTGGTCGCGTCGCCCGGGTCCTGGGCGTGCAGACGGCCGCCGAGCATCGGTTTGAACTCGGCGGACCCGTCGGGGTGGACGTACGCGGTGGTCAGGCACGTGCCGTAGGGCAGGCCCGACCGGGAGAGCCGCCGGTGCAGCTCGACCTCGTCGCCGCGGACGAACAACCGCAGGTCCGGCACGCCGACCACGTCGAGCGTGCCGGCGCGGAACAGCGCCCCGTTGAACAGGTGCGCGATGCCGGGCATGAGCTCGCCGCCGGTCTGCGCGGCGTACTCGGCGAGCTCGCTGCGCCGGCGCATCCAGTGCAGGCCCTGGCGCAGCGGGAACGCCAGCCGGTCCGGGTCGGCGATGTCGGCGATGACCGGCGAGACCTCGGCCAGGCCGCGGCGGCGTGCGACGTCGAGCAGCGTCGCGAGGACGTGCTCGTCGACGGGCCGCCCGTCGTCGTCGGCCATCCAGAGCCAGTCGGTGCCCCGCGCGAGCGCCGTGAGCATGCCGAGCGCGTAGCCGCCGGCACCGCCGAGGTTGTGCCGCGAGGGCACGTACGTCGCGGGCAGCCCGCAGTTCTCGACGACCTCGCGCGTCGCCTCGTCCGGGCCGTTGTCGACGACGACGAGGTGGTCCGGCCGCCGGGTCTGCTTGGCGATCACCGCGAGCCCGTCGACCAGCATCTCGGCCCGCGCGCGGGTGACGACGACGGCGGTGACGACCTCGGTGTCGGGCTCGGTGTCGGTGTCCGGCGCGGTCATCCGGCGGTCGTCCGCTCGAGGCGCGCGAGCGTCTCCGGGCTGAGGTTCTCGAAAACGTCCCGGCCCTTGTAGTGGCTGACGACGTCGCGCAGCGGTCCCTGCTCGCGGATGACGCCGCCGTCCATCCAGATCGCGGTGTCGCAGAGCTCGACGAGGAACTCGTCGGAGTGCGAGGCGAACACGAGCATCCCGGAGCGGCCGACGAGGTCGCGCAGCCGGTCGCGGGCCTTCTCGAGGAAGGCCGCGTCGACCGCGCCGATGCCCTCGTCGAGGATGAGGATCTCGGGGTCGATCGAGGTGACGACGCCCAGCGCGAGCCGCACGCGCATGCCGGTGGAGTACGTGCGCAGCGGCATGCCGAGGTAGTCACCGAGCTCGGTGAATTCGGCGATCTCGTCGACCCGGCGCTCCATCTCGCGGCGGTTCATGCCGAGGAACAGGCCGCGGATGATGATGTTCTCGAAGCCGGAGATCTCGGGGTCCATGCCGACGGCGAGGTCGAACACGGGGGCGACGCGCCCGCGGATCTGCGCCCGGCCGCGCGTGGGCTCGTAGATGCCGGCGAGCAGGCGCAGCAGCGTGGACTTGCCGGCGCCGTTGTGGCCGACGAGCCCGACGCGGTCGCCCTGGCGCAGCGAGAGGTCGACGTCGCGCAGGGCCTCGACGACCGGGACCTTCTGTTCGCTGATGCGCCCGCCGGCGCGCCCGAGGACCGACTTCTTCAGCGACCTGTTCTTCGCGTCGAAGATCGGGAACTCGACGCTGGCGCCGCGGACGTCGATGCTGACCATGCCACTCACACCCAGTACGCGACGCGGGACCGGTAGTTGCGCAGCGCCAGCAGCGCGAGCGACCACCCGACCACGGTGATGGCGCCGCAGACCGCCCAGTGCACCCAGCTCTGCTGCTGGCCGACGAGCGGCGCCCGGAAGATCTCGATGAAGTGGTAGAAGGGGTTCAGCTTCGCCAGGAACTCGATGATCGCCCGCGGGCTGCCGGGCGCGCCGCCGGTGAGCAGGTCGGTGGTCCAGATGATCGGCGTCATCGTGAAGAACAGCTGCATGAAGCTGCCGACCACCGGCGGGATGTCGCGGAACCGCGCGGAGATGATCCCGAACAGGAGGGTCACCCACAGGCCGTTGACCACGATGAGCGCGAAGGCCGGGATCGCCAGCAGCGCCCACCAGCTCAGCCCCGGGTGCACGATGGCGTCGGCCTTCGTGACCATCGTGTACGGGTCCTCGAGCTGGCGGAAGAAGATCGCGATCACCACGACGTAGACCACGACGTTGTGCGCGAAGAAGAGGATCTGCCGCCACACCGTGCGGAACACGTAGATCATCAGCGGCGCCGGCAGGAACCGGATGAGGCCCTCGTTGGCGATGAAGGTCTCGGTGCCCTCGAGCACGCAGGCGCTGATGAAGTACCAGATCATGAAGCCGACGGTCACGTACGGCATGAACGTGCCGATGGGCTGGCCGAACAGCTGCGAGTAGAGCCCGCCGAGCGCGGCCGCGGTGACGGCCATGCTGATCGTGATCCAGAGCGGGCCGATCACCGACCGGCGGTAGCGCTGCTTGATGTCCTGCCAGCCCAGGTGGCCCCAGAGCTCGCGCTGGGCGATCGCGGCACGGATGTCGCCGAACGCGCGCCCCCAGCTGCGCGGGGACGGCGCGTGCTCGAGGGGCGCCGGGTCGTCGGCGTCCTGGCGCGCGAGTGCGGGGACGGCCACGACCGGTGAGCGTACCTGCGCGGGCGGTGGGTCCCGGTGCCCCGGCACGGGCGCGTGTTCGATGGTCGAGCTCCCCTATCGGCGTGCTCCGTCGTTGGTGCTACGTCTCCCGTGCCGGGCCGTTCAGAGGTACTGGCCCGTGGTCCCCGCCCCCGCCGCCGCACCGGACGCGCCAGCCGGCAGGCCCCGACGCATCTGCTCGAGCTGCACCTTGGCCGCCATCTGCTGGGCCACGAGCGCGGTCTGGATGCCGTGGAACAGGCCCTCCAGCCAGCCGACCAGCTGGGCCTGCGCGATCCGCAGCTCGCCCGCAGACGGGGGCGCATCGGCGGCGAAGGGCTCGACGAGGCGCTCCAGCTCCTCGCGCAGCTCCGGGGAGAGCGCGGACTCGAGCTCCCGCAGCGACGAGGCGTGGATCTCACGGAGGCGGCCGCGGCTCGCGTCGTCGAGGTCGGTCTCGCGGACCTCCTCGAGCAGCTGCTTGATCATCATGCCGATGCGCATGACCTTGGCCGGCTCCTCGACGGCGCCGGAGAGGTTCTCGCGCTCGCCGTTCTCGGCGACCTCGCCGTGCTCGTCGGCGTCACCGTCGGGCCGGACGCGCACGGTGCCCACCGGCTGACCGTCCGGCCCGACGACCATCACCTGGTCACCGGGGGTGGGCTCGGAGGATCGGGTCCCGGGTGCCTCGCTCATGCCGTCCATCCTCCACACATCGGACGCGGGCGTCCGCCCGGCGCCCGTCCACCGCCTGCTGCCGTCGCCTGAGCTGACCGCCGTCGCCGGTCGTCGCAGCGCTCCGTACCCTCCGAGGACATGGCGTTCGACGTCGCTCGGGTCCGGGGCCTCGTGCCCGCCCTGGGTGACGGGTGGGCGCACCTCGACGGTCCGACGGGCATGCAGGTGCCCGAGCAGGTGGCCACCGCCGTGTCCTCCGCGCTGCGCGCACCGGTCTCGCGGCCCGGCGGGGTGTACCCCGCGTCGCAGCGCGGCGGGGCCATCGTCGAGGCCGCCCGCCGGGCGATCGCCGACCTCGTGGGCGCCGATCCCAAGGGCGTCGTCCTCGGTCCGGGGCCCGCGCCGCTGATCGAGCGGCTCGCCGACGCGCTCGCCGCCGACTGGGAGCTCGGGGACGAGGTCGTCGTCACCCGCCTCGACGACCTCGCCAACGTCGCACCCTGGGAGCGTGCCGCGCAGCGCGCCGGCGGGCGCCTGCGCACCGCGGAGATCGACGTCGAGACCTGCGAGCTGCCGAGCTGGCAGTTCGACGAGCTGCTCGCCGAGCGCACCCGCGTCGTGTCCGTCACCGCGGCCTGCCCGGCCATCGGGGTGCGCACCGAGGTGGCGGCGATCGCCCGCAAGGTCCACGCCCTGCCCCACCGCGGCGCGGGCGTCGAGCCGCTGCTGGTCGTCGACGCGAGCGCGGCGGCGCCCTACCTGCCGCTCGACCTCGACACCATGGGTGCCGACGTCATGGTGCTCTCGGCGTCGGCGTGGGGCGGACCGCCGGTGGGCGCCCTCGTGTTCCGCACGCCCGACCTGCTCGACCGCCTGCCCGCCGCCTCGCTCGACCCGTCCGCGCGCGGGCCCGAGCGGCTCGAGGTCGGCGACGCGCCCTGGGCCCTGCTCGCCGGGCTCGTCGCCTCGATCGACTATCTCGCCGACCTCGACGACACCGCCTACGGCCCGCGCCGCGACCGCGTGCTCACCTCGATGAGCTCGGTGCGCAGCCACCAGGACGAGCTCACCGACTACCTCGTCTCCGAGCTCCGGTTCCTGCCGGGTGTCATGGTCATCGGCGAACCCCCGCGCCGGATCCCCGTGGTCGCCTTCACCGTCGCCGGCCGCACGGCCCGCGAGGTGGCCGAACGCGTCGCCGAGCACGGCGTCTGCGTCGTCACCGACACCGGCGACACGGGCGCGCTGGAGGTCCTCGGCGGCGCGGAGGTGGGCGGCGTCGTCCGCGTCGGCCTGGCGCACTACTCCACCCGCGCCGAGATCGACACGCTCGTGAGCGCCCTCGCCCGCCTGTGATGCCAGCAACGCGGCATTCCTGGCACCGGGCGCCAGGATCGCCACATCCTCGCCGGGACGACACGCGGGACGTGTCAGCGTGGCGTCCACGCTGACAATCGAATACAGCACGCCGATAGGGCCAGGAAGTCCGCCACGATCACTGCGGTCCGGTCAGCCGCGCAGCACCTCGTCCTCGTCGCGCACGACCAGGATCAGCTTCCCGACGACCCCGCCCGCGTCGAGCGCCGCGTGCGCCCGGGACGCCTCGGCGACCGGGACGTACTCGTGGATCACCGGCCGGACGCGGCCCTGACCGATGAGCGGCCAGATCTCCTCGCGCGTCGAGGCGACGATGGCGCCCTTGCCGTCGGGCCCCTCGACCTCGCGCCCGCGCAGCGTCGTCGCGCCGATCGAGAGCCGACGGCCGAGCATCGACGCCAGGTTGATCTCCGTCTTCGCGCCGCCCATCAGCCCGATGATCACGAGACGGCCGCCGGTGGCCAGCGCGGCCAGGTTCGCCTGGAGCCCGGAGGCGCCCATGTTGTCGAGGATGACGTCGACGCCGCGGTCGTCGGTGGCGCTCGCGACCTCGGCGGGCAGGTCGTCGTGATAGTCGATGGCGACGTCGGCGCCGAGGTCCAGGCAGGTCTGGAGACGCTCGGGCGAGCCGGCGGTCGCGAGCACGCGGGCGCCGAGGGCCTTGCCCACCTGGATCGCGTGGGTGCCGATCCCGCCCGTCCCGCCGTGCACGAGCAGCGTCTCGCCCGAGCGCAGGCGACCGGCGACGACGAGGTTCGACCACACCGTGCAGGCGACCTCGGGCAGCCCGCCGGCGTCGGTCAGCGAGACGCCCTCGGGGATCGGCATGACCTGCGCCGCGGGCACCGCGACCTTCTCGGCGTAGCCGCCGCCCGCGAGCAGGGCGCACACGGTGTCGCCGACCGACCAGTCGCTCACCCCGGCGCCGACCGCCGAGATGCGTCCCGAGCACTCCAGCCCCGGGATCTCCGACGCGCCGGGCGGCGGCGGGTAGTTGCCCTGCCGCTGCATGACGTCGGCGCGGTTGACCGCCGAGGCGACGACGTCGATGACCACCTCGCCCTGACCCGGCTCCGGGTCGGGGTGCTCGACCCACCGCAGGACGTCGGGGCCGCCGAACTCGCTGATCTCGATCGCGTACACGGGGCGCGACGGTAACGGCGTCGGCGGCGCGCCGCTGTGTCCTGCCGCGTCTCGTACCGCGGGTACGCGATCCGCAGTATCTTGGCGGGATGGCCGAGCAGGAGCCCCGCTGGCTCGACCCCGTCGAGTGGCACGCGTGGCGCAACTACATCGCGGGCCAGGCGTTGCTCGCCGGGCGGCTCAACCGTGAGCTGTCCGATCGGCACGGCCTCTCGCTCGCCGACTACGAGATCCTCGTGCGCCTCTCCGAGCAGCCCGGGCACCGGATGCGGATGAGCCTGCTCGCCGAGGAGGTCGTCGCGTCGAAGTCGCGGCTGTCCCACCAGGTCTCGCGGCTCGAGAACGACGACCTCGTGCGCCGCGAGCTCTGCCCCTCCGACGGCCGCGGCGTGTTCGCCGTCCTCACCGAGCACGGCTTCGAGGTGCTGCAGCGCGCGGCGCCGGACCACCTCGAGGGCGTCCGCGCCCACTTCGTCGACCTGCTGGACGACCACGAGCGCCGCGTCATCGGCGACGTGTTCGAGCGCGTGGTGACCAAGCTGCGCGCCGACTCCTGACCTGCCCCTACCCTGGCCCGCGGAAGCGTGGCAGAGCGGCCGATTGCATCCGCCTTGAAAGCGGACGTCACGAGAGTGACCGGGGGTTCGAATCCCCCCGCTTCCGCCCCGCACCGTGTCAGGACGGATGCCCGAGCAGCGCCCGCCCGCGGGCGACGATCTCCTCGGTCGGCAGGTCCTCGCGGTGGGTGAGGAAGACCCAGACGTGGCCGAACGGGTCCCGCAGCATGATCGTGCGGTCGCCGTAGAACATGTCGGTGGGCTCCTGGAGCAGCTCGGCGCCGGCCGCCGCGGCCCGGGCGGCGAGCCCGTCGACGTCGGGCACGTACACGTGCAGGCCGACGGTGCTGCCGTGCGGGCCCGGCGGGACGAACGGCGGAGCGGCATCCCCGAGCATGAAGACCGAGGAACCGATGGCCATCTCGGCGTGGACGACCGAGCCGTCGGGCGCGTCGATCGTGAACAGTTCCTCGGCGCCGAAGGCGTGGCGGTAGAACTCCATGGCCGCCCGGGCGCCGTCGACCATGACGTGCGGGATGACCGTGTCGCGGTAGCGCGTGGGCGCGTCGGAAGCCATGCGGCGACGCTAGGAACTCGACCTTCGTCGAGGTCAAGGACCTACGGGATCGCGACCGGCGGCGGGCCCAGGAGCTCGAGCTGGTGCCGCGCTGCGGCGTGCCCGAGACGCTCCGGGTCGACAGGTCCCGGCGCCGGGAGCTCGCGCCGTGTGGCCGGCTCCCCGACCTCCGCCGCGAAGTCCTCGAACCCGCCCGGCGTGGTGATCTGCAGGGCCCGCAGGGGCTCATCGCCACCGACGAGGAACGTGTGCGGCTTCCCGACGGGCAGCAGGACGAAGTCGCCCGGCCCGGCGTCGAACACCTGCTCCTCGCACCGGAACCGCGCCGCGCCCGCGAGCACGTAGAACGCCTCGTCCTCCTCGAGGTGGCGGTGCAGGGGCGGCGCGAAGCCGGCCGGGTTGACGAACTCGGCGACGGTGAGCCGGCCGCGCGTGTCCGCGCGCCCGGCCTTGATCGTGACCAAGTTGCCGAGGAACCACAGCGCCTCGCCCTCGTCGGGGCGGCGGTGGAGGGGGCGGGCGCTGGTGGAGGTCATGCTCCGAGCCTTTCACTAGACGGTGTCTAACCAATAGACGCGAGTATGCTCACCGAATGGGCGAGGTCAAGCGCCGCTACCGGTCGGCCGTGCGCGAGGAGGCCGCGCAGCGCACCCGGCGCGCCGTCGTCGCCGCGGCGGCGGCGATGTTCGCCGAGCGCGGCTACACGGCGTCCTCCCTGCGCGAGGTCGCCGACGCGGCGGGGGTCGCCCGCCCGACGGTCGCGGCCGCGTTCGGGTCGAAGCCGGCGCTGCTGCGCCAGGTCGTCGACGAGGCGCTCGCGGGTGACGACGAGCCGGTGCCGGTGGCCGACCGCCCGTGGTTCGCGCCGGTGTGGGAGGCCGGCGACCCCGCGGGCGTCCTCGACGCCTACGCCGGGGTCTGCACGGTCATCGGACGCCGCGCCGCGCGGATCTTCGAGGTCGTCCACCAGGCCGCCGCCGACTCCGCCGAGCTCGCCGAGCTGTGGGCCGGGCTCCTCCACAACCGGCGCCTCGGGGCGCGGATGGTGGTCCGGCGCGCCCGCGAAACCGGCCCCCTGCGCGACGACCTCACCGACGACCACGCGATCGACGCGCTCTGGGTGCTCAACGACCCGGCGCTGTACGGCGCGCTCGTGCACGAGCGCGGGTGGCCCGAGGACCAGCACCGGCGGTGGCTCGCCCGCCAGATGCAGGCGGCGCTGCTCCCCGGGGACCAGCTCCGCCTCTGACCCACGAGGTACGTGCCGCGACCCCGAGCAGGGCCGACCTGGGTCAGTCGGGGCGCTCCTCGTTCGGGTCCTGGTTGCGGATGCTGTCGAGGATGTCGTCGACGTCCGTGCGGTGCCGCGGCGGCTGCAGGCGCCGACTCTCGAAGGTGAGCTCCTGGAACCGCGGCGCGAGCTGCGCCCAGACCTCGCGCTTCAGGGCGTCGTCGACGGCCTTGGCCAGGGCCGGATCCGGCTCGGCGTCGGCCGGTGTCTCGTCGTCGTCAGCCATCACGCACCCCTCGGCCGCCGTTGCGGGTCCACCGAGGGTGCCCCGAAAACCGGTGGCGCACCACCGGAGCGGGGTCACGACGCGGCGTCGACCCCGGCCCGGGCGGCCCGGCGCGACGCCAGGGCGATGAACGTCGCGAGCCCGGCGGCGAGCACGACGCCCATGAGCAGGACCGCCACGCCGACCCCGACCACCCCCGCGAGGACGCCGCACGCGAGCAGGAGCACGACGAGCACGCCGATCAGCACCGGGTTGCGGGTCTCGCGCGACCAGACGAGCGCCCGCAGCGACGCCAGCACGACGAGCACGATCGCGACCGGGATCGCCACCGACAGCGCCGCCCCGACCGAGCCGACGTGGGCCACGTGCTCCTCGGCGTCGACCGCGACCTCGAGCCCGGCGCCGAGCGCGCCGATGGCCCCGAACACGAAGTAGTGGCCGTAGCCCCAGGCCAGCGCGATGCGCAGGGTGGTCAGTCCCTCCTCGTCGCCGCCGAGGAAGTACGTCCACCAGATCCCGAACACCAGCAGCAGGCCGCCCACGGCGAGCGCGAGCAGCGGGAGGGAGAAGCCGGTCGTGAATGCCCCGCTGATCGCGTTGGTGACACCGAGGATGACCTCGCCGAGCACGATGAGCGTCAGCAGCCCGTAGCGCTCGGCGATGTGCTCGGGGTGCCAGGTGGTCGGTGTCCCCCGGAGCTCGGCGTAGGTCGGCACGGCCAGCTCGCCGGCGATCAGCACCACGAGCCCGACGTAGGCCCAGGGCGTCGGGACGAACACGAGCCCGATCCAGAGCACCTGCAGGACCCCGATGCCGAGCGCGTAGGTGCGGCACGTGCGGGCGCGCGCCGGGTCCTCCCGCCCTGCCCGCAACCACTGCACGATCATCGGCACGCGCATGACCACGTAGCCGGCGACGACGAGCGAGATGTCGAAGTCGCGGAACACCGCGGGCACCCCGACGGCCAGCAGGAGGACGCCCGCCATCTGCACGAGGGTCAGCACGCGGTAGAGCACGTCGTCGCAGTCGTAGGCCGACGCGAACCACGTAAAGTTCATCCACGCCCACCAGATGGCGAAGAACACCAGCAGGTAGCCGAGGATCCCGGCCACCGCGTGCTCCTCCGCGATCGCGTGGTGCATCTCGGCCGCCGCCCGGGCGATCGCGACGACGAACGCGAGGTCGAACAGCAGCTCGAGCGGGGTCGCCGTGCGTGAGCGCTCGTGCGGGTCGCGGGCACCCATCAGCCGGTGCCAGGGCCGGCGCGTCACCGGCGAGGTCGTCTCGCTCATGTCTCCCCCAGCGGGCGGACCAGTCGGGGGCAGCCTGGCCGATGCCCCACCGCGGGGCAATCGGTTCAGCCGGTGGGCGCGAGCACGATGTCGCCCGGTCCGATACGGCGGGGCACCGGCCGCTCGGCGCCCCGGGAGATCGCCGCGACGAGGCGCGCGAGCCGGTGGCCGGCGGCGCGGTAGAACCGCTTCTGGGTCACCCGCCCGAAGACGCCGAAGCCCAGGGCGATCACCGGGTTGGTGATGCTGGCCCGGCTGGAGACACCGGTGATCACGAACTCGACGCGCCCGGTGTCCAGGTTCTTCACCACCTCGTAGACGAGCCGGCCGCGCTCGAGGTGGTGTTCGAGGGTGCGGTAGCTCCACCCCCAGGACCGCTCGCGCGTGCCGTCGGCGCGGTCGCGCACCTCGTCGACCTCGACGTCGACGCGGACGCCCATCGGGAAGCGCAGGAAGAGGAAGCGGCCCTCGAGCAGCATGTCCCGCCCGACCAGCGGGGCGTCGGCGTGGAAGTACGCGTGCATGATCGCGGGCTCGGCGAACTCGTAGTCGTGCACGAGGCCGCGGGCGATCTCGAACGGCCCGCCGGGGACCGGCTCGCCGGGGTCCTCGTCGCCGAGCAGGTGGCGCACCCGGTCGTGGTGCCAGCCCGTGCCGTCGGTCTCGGCGGGGTCGTAGTTGAGGTCGTACGCGGCGATCTCGCGCAGACCACGGTCCGGGGCGGGGTGGGCCGTGATCCTCACGCGGGGCTCCTCCGGGGGGTGACGACGCGGGCGGGGTGGACGGGGCATGGTGCCATCGCGCGGCGGCTACCCACTGGTGATGTCGCCCCGACCCTTGCTCTCCCGCCGCCCCCCGCTCGGCCGACTCCGTCGGGGGTGGGGCGCCCTGATCATGCTCGGTCGCCACCTGCGCGCGCTGCCGGTGACCGAGCGGCGGCGGGAGCACGGCGGCGCCACGGACCTGCCGGCCCCGTGGCCGCTCGCGCTCGTCGACGCCCGCACCAAGACGTACGCCGAGGGGTTCGGCCCGCTCTACCACCGGTGCTTCACCGTCCGCGCGGTCAACGCGGCGGGGGAGGCCCGCGACGTGATCGACGTGCTCGCCCGCGACCTCGACCGCGGCGCGCCGCCGCACGCCGTCACGTTCTCCCGCGAGAGCGGACAGCCCGACCGGATGCTCGTCGGCGACGAGTACCGCGTCTACATGCCGGCGCCGTGGGACGGGCCGGTGCGTGTGCTCGCGCGCACCGAGCGGTCGTTCCGCTTCGGCACGCTCGACGGCCACCTCGAGGCGGGCCAGATCGAGTTCCGCGCGGACGACGTGGGTCCGGGTCGCGTGGACGTCACCATCGAGGTGTGGTCCCGCGCCGGGGACCGCGCGGCGGAGGTCGTCTACCGGTTCCTCGCCGTCGGCCAGGAGATCCAGGCGGGGCTGTGGGTGCAGTTCTGCCTCGGCGCGGTGCGCCTGCTCGGGGCCCGCCGGGAGGGTCCCGTGCGCGAGATCACCCGTCGGGTACCCCCCGAGGAGCTGGACGGGCGATGACCTCAGGCCCGGCGTGGTGTCGTCTCAGCTTCCTCACAGGATCCGTTCCTAGTTTCCGGCGGCTGTGAGTCGAACCCGGCAGTTGAGCTGGGACGTCGTGCGCGTCGTCGCGGTCGCGAGCGTCGTCGTGCAGCACGCCACCTACTCCGTCGTCGGGGTCATGCCGTGGCTGCCGCCCATGCCGTTCGCCTGGTTCGTCGAGGCCGGCGCGAACACGCTCATGGTCATCTCGGCCTACTTCGTGTGCGTCACGCTCGCCACGCGCCCGCCGGGACGGTGGTGGGTCGACCGGCTCGCCCGCCTCCTGCCCGCCTACGTCGTCGCGGTGCTGCTGACGTACCTGGCGACGCTGTGGGCCGCGCAGTACGGCTACTGGTACCCGACCGGCCGCGACCTCGTCGGGAACCTCCTGCTGCTGCAGACCTGGGATCCGGCCGTCGTCTACCTCGACCACTCGTACTGGACGCTGCCCGCGCAGCTGGCCATGTTCACCCTCGCGGCGGCGGCCGCCGCGGCCGTGGGGCGGGGGTTCTGGCGCCGCCGGTGGACGCTGCCGGCGATGGCGTGGGGCGTCATCGCCGTCCCGCTCGTGATCATGGAGCTCGGCGCCGCCGACGACGGGTTCTCGACGGTCTTCCACGGCCTGGTGATGTTCCGCTGGCAGTGCTTCGGGATCGGTCTCGCCGTGTGGCTCTGGTCGCGGGGGCGGATCGGGCTCGTGCACCTCGCCGCGCTCGTCGTCGCCGGCCTGGTCGCCGAGGACCTGCACACGCCCGACCTGCCCTCCACCCTGGTGCTCGCCCTGGCCGTCGTCGGCATCGCCGCGGCCGCGGCCGGGCGCGACTGGAGCGTGCTGCGGGTGGGACCGCTGCCGCGGGTCGTCACCTGGCTCGCCGGCATCTCCTACGGCGTGTACCTGATGAACCAGCAGATCGGCTACTTCGTGGCCTGGGCGTTCGAGGCGCGGTTCGGGCACCACGGCTGGTGGCGCCTCGCGCTCGTCGTCGCCACCGCCGTGGTGCTGGGCTGGTTGCTGACGGTGCTCGTCGAGCGCCCGGCGCACCGCTGGCTGGTGCGTCGCCCGTCCCAGCGGACCGCTCGGACGCCTCAGAGCGCGAAGGAGCCCGCCGCCGCGAGGAACAGGTCGACCTCCTCGGGCGTGCCGGCGCTGACCCGCACGCCGTCGCCGTCGAACGCCCGCACGACGACCTTGTTCTCCAGCGCGTGCTCGGCGAACTCCAGCGCGCGGGAGCCCAGCGGCAGCCAGACGAAGTTGGCCTGTGAGGGCGGCACCTCGTACCCCAGGGCGCGCAGCGCCGACGTCATCCGCCCGACCTCGCCGACCACCGCGGCGCAGTCGGCCAGCAGCTCGTCGAGGTGGTCGAGCGCGGCGAGCGCGGCCGCCTGGGCGGGCGACGACACGGCGAACGGCACCGCGACCCCCCGCAGCGCCGCCGCCAGCTCGGCCGGCCCCACGGCGTAGCCGACGCGCAGGCCGGCCAGCCGGTGCGCCTTGGAGAAGGTGCGCAGCACACAGACGTTGTCGTACTCCGCGGCGAGCGCCAAGCCGTCGGGGACGTCGGGGTCGCGGACGAACTCGCGGTAGGCCTCGTCCAGCACCACCAGCACGTCGGAGGGCACGCGGGCGAGGAACGCCCGCAGCGCGTCCTCGCCGACCGCCGTGCCCGTCGGGTTGTTGGGGTTGCAGACGAAGACCATCTTCGTGCGCGGGGTGATCGCGTCGGCCATGGCGTCGAGGTCGTGGACGTGGCCCGCGGTCAGCGGCACCCGCACGGCCGTCGCGTGGCCCGCGAGCGCGACGATCGGGTAGGCCTCGAACGACCGCCACGCGAACACGACCTCGTCGCCGGGCGCGCACACCGCCTGCACGAGCTGCCCGCACAGCGCCACCGACCCGCAGCCGACCGCGATCCGGGCGGGCTCGACGCCGTGGTGCTCGGCCAGGCGCGCGGTCAGGGTGGTGACCGCGATGTCGGGGTAGCGGTTGCCGGCCTCGACGGCCCGTTCCACCGCCGCACGCACGGCGGGCAGCGGCGGCAGCGGCATCTCGTTGCTGGCGAGCTTCACCGCGCCGGGGACCGTGCGGCCGGCGACGTAGGTGGGCAGGGCGGCGAGGTCGTCACGCAGTCGCACGGGCACGTCACCACGGTAAACGGCTGTCCACGGCTCGCCCCCGGGCGAGTCGTGATCGCCAGGGCGCGCAGGACGGCGGCCCCGCGACGTGGAAGGCTGAGGACATGACGCCGACCCGCACCGAGACGATCCCGCTGGTCGACGAGACCCAGCTGCGGGTCACGATCGGCGAGCCCGACGGTGCCGTGCGGGGTGGCGTGGTGGTCCTCCACGAGTCGCGCGGGGTCACCTCGCGCACGCAGGCGATCGTCGAGGCCCTCGCGGGCGAGGGCTGGCTCGCGATCGCCCCCCACCTCTACCACCGCGACGACCCGGGCATCGACGAGCACACCGGCGACGACGAGGCGGCCGACCGCGGGGCCGCCGCGGTCACCGGCGAGTCGGTCCTCGCCGACTCCGACGCCGCCTTCGGGATGCTGGCCGACCGCGGCGTCACCTCCGACCGGATGGCCGTCCTCGGCTTCGACCTCGGCGCCACCGCCGCGCTGGTCGTGGCCGCGCAGCGCTCGCTCGGTGCCGTGGTCACCGTGTCCGCCGCCGGCGTCGCGGAGCCCCTCGCCTCCGGCCTCCCCGCGCTGCTCGACGTGGTGGGCGAGCTGACCTGCCCGTGGCTCGGGCTCTACGGCGAGCGCGGCGACCCGGTCGACCCCGCCGAGGTCGACCGCCTGCGCGCGGCCGCGCACGCGTCCGGCCGGGTCGTCGACGTCGTCGTCTACCCGTCGCGGGAGCACCGCTTCGACGCCGACGAGCAGGCCGGCGTCCAACCGGATCCCCTGGACGAGGGGTCCGCGGAGGCGACGAAGATGGAGGCGCGCAGCCGTGTGCTGAACTGGCTGGACGCGCACCTGCGCTAGCGCGCACCGACCGGAGGAGACATGGCGTCGGGGGTGCAGACGGACAGCCCCACCGCGGAGGCCGCCGAGGGCCGCTTCGCCCGCTTCCGCGGGCGGCGGATCGCCCGGGTCGTCACGTGGGCCGCACGCATCGCGGGCCTGCTGACGATCCTGTCGCTGGTCGCGCCGCTGCTGCGGCGGCGGCTGCAGCCAGCGACGTGGTTCGGGCTGCCGCCGGAGGCCACGTTCGTCGGCACGGCGGTCGTCGCGACCCTCGGCGTCGGACTGATGATGCTGGCCACGGGCCTGCGGCGCCGCAAGCGCCGCGCCTGGCAGCTCGCGGTCGTGGCCTGCGTGCTGCTCGTCGTCTCGCACGTGGTCGGCCGGCACGTCATCGCGCCGACGGTGGTGACGCTCGTGCTGCTCGTCGGGCTGCTGCTCACCCGCCGGGAGTTCACCGCGATGCCCGACCCCGTCGGGCGGCTCGCCGCGGTGCGCGTCGTGGTGCAGATGCTGCTCGGCGGCTTCCTGGTGGTCACCCTGCTGCTGTTCGTCCGGCCGTCGCTGCTCGTCGGGCGGCCGACGGTGGGGGAGCGACTGGCGCAGGCGGCCCTGTCGCTGGTCGGCGTGAGCGGGCCCGTCGAGTTCCGGGCGCTCTGGTTCGACGACCTGACCGCCGTCCTGGGCCTCACCTTCGGCATCGCCGCGCTCGTGCTCGGCGGGTACTTCCTGCTGCGCTCGGCCGAGCCGCGCCCGGCGCTCACCGAGGAGGACGGCTCGCGCATCCGCGAGCTGCTGGCCCGCCACGGCCGCGCGGACTCCCTGGGCTACTTCGCGCTGCGCCGCGACAAGGCCGTCGTGTTCTCGCCGTCGGGCAAGGCGGCCGTCGCCTACCGCGTCGTCGCGGGCGTGGCCCTGGCGTCGGGCGACCCGCTGGGCGACCTCGAGGCCTGGCCGGGCGCCATCGGTGAGTTCCTCGACACCTGCCGCCGCTACGGCTGGGTCGCCGCCGTGCTCGGGTGCTCCGAGGCCGGAGCGCGGGTGTGGGCGCGGGAGGGCGGGCTCGACGCCCTGGAGCTGGGCGACGAGGCCGTCGTCGACGTGGCCACGTTCTCGCTGCAGGGTCGGTCGATGCGCACGGTGCGCCAGGCCGTCTCGCGGGTCCGGCGCGCGGGGTACGAGACGTCGGTGCGGCGCCTGCGGGACGTGCCGGACGAGGAGCTCGTGGCCCTGCGCGAGCTGGTCGCGAGCTGGCGGGGCAGCCCGGCCGAGCGCGGCTTCTCCATGGCGCTGTCGCGGGCCCTCGACGGCGACGCCGACCCGGACGCGGTGATCGTCGTCGCCACCGCCGAGGGCAGCACCCGCGGCCTGCTGCAGTTCGTGCCGTGGGGCGAGGACGGGCTCTCGCTCGACCTCATGGTCCGCGACCCCGCGGTGCCCGACAACGGCCTCAACGAGCTGCTCATCGCCGACCTGCTCGCCGCCTGCCGCGGCCTCGGCGTCGACCGGGTGTCGCTGAACTTCGCGGTGTTCCGCTCGGCGCTCGAGCGCGGCGAGAAGATCGGCGCGGGCCCCGTCGCCCGGCTCTGGGCGCGGTTGCTGCGCATCGCGTCGCGGTGGTGGCAGATCGACACGCTCTACCGGTTCAACGCCCGCTTCGGCCCGGTCTGGGTGCCGCGGTTCCTGGTCTTCGACGCCGTGCGCGACCTCCCGCGCATCGCCGTCGCTGCGTTCGAGGCGGAGGGCTACGGCGGCCGCCCCCCGACCCTCCTGCGCCTGCTGCGCCGGACCTGAGCGCGCCTGCCTGACGCAGCGAACGCGCTGTTCGCTGCTTCTATGCGCACGAACAGCGCGTTCGCTGCCGCGGGATCATGGCCTGACGAGCACCTTGAGGGCCTCGCGGGCGTTCATCGCGCGGTAGCCCTCGGGCGTCTCGTCGAGGGGGATCGTGCGGTCGAACACCCGGCCGGGCTCGACCGTGCCGTCGAGCACGTCGGGCAGGAGCTCGTGCATGTTCGCCTGGGTCGGCGCGATACCGCCGGCGATGGTGATGTTCTTGGTGAACTTCGCCGCCAGGTTGGGCAGCTCGCCGCTCTGCGGCACGCCGACGATGCCGACGTGGCCGCCGGGCTTGGTGACGTTGATCGCCGAGGTCAGCGACTGCTCGTAGCCCACGGCCTCGATCGCCGAGTGCACCCCGTCGCTGCCGAGCAGGTCGCGCAGCTTCTGCTCGCCCTCCTCGCCGCGTTCCTCGACGACGTCGGTCGCGCCGAACTCGCGGCCGAGGTCCGTGCGGTCCTTGTGGTGGCCCATGAGGACGATGCGCTCGGCGCCGAGGCGCTTCGCGGCCAGCACGGCCAGCAGGCCGACCGCACCGTCGCCGATGACCGCGACGTCCTTGCCGGGCCCGACCGCCGCCGACACCGCGGCGTGGTGACCGGTGCCGAACACGTCCGACAGCGTCAGCAGGCTCGGCATGAGCGCCGAGTCGTGCGGCACGTCCAGCTTCATCAGCACGGCGTCGGCGAACGGCACGCGGGCGGCCTCGCCCTGGCCGCCGTCCGTCTCGGCGCCCCACGCGCTGCCGTTGGGGCACGCGGTGGTCAGGCCGGCCCGGCAGTACTCGCAGGTGCCGTCGGCGTAGAAGAAGGGGGCGACGACGAGGTCGCCCTTCTGGACGCGACCCACGTCGGAGCCGGTCTCCTCGACCATGCCGATGAACTCGTGGCCGATGCGGGCGCCCTGCTCGGTCTGCTCGCGGCTCTTGTAGGGCCACAGGTCGCTGCCGCAGATGCACGAGTGCGTGATCCGCACGATCGCGTCGGTGGGGTTCTGCAGCGTCGGGTCGGGGACGTCCTCCACCCGGACGTCGCCCGCTCCGTAGATCAGCGTCGCCTTCAACGCGGTACCTCCTCCGGGATGATTCGGTTGTGGGCTACCCGAGCTCAGGGACGGCGACCCGCGACGCCGGCCACGTCACGCGCGGCGGGGGGTGGCGCCCGACGGCGTGGACGGCGGTGTGTACTGTTCGTCGTCGGAGGCCCCAGGGGGACCTCGGGAGGCTTCGCCTAGTCTGGTCTATGGCGCCGCACTGCTAATGCGGTTGGGAGTTCGGCTCCCTCCCGGGTTCAAATCCCGGAGCCTCCGCAGCCGCGGTCCGGACAGGGTCGGGGCATCCACAACCACATACCTGCGCCCGTAGCTCAACGGATAGAGCATCTGACTACGGATCAGAAGGTTAGGGGTTCGAATCCCTTCGGGCGCGCGCCGGTCGAGGCAGCTCAGCGGGGGTATCGCGTCAGCGATGCCCCCGCTGTTTTCGTCTGTACAGCGGCTTCGTGTAGCAGCGCGGCCCGTCGTGGCGAGCGAGACCTGGCCGTAGACGTCCACGGCGCCCACACCAGCTGGTCGTGCCGTGAGGGAGCCGCCGACGCCGGCCCCTGGCCGTCGCCGACCCGTTGTCGTGTTCCCACTTCCTCTCCGGACACGTGGTGCTACGATACTTGTGAACCGAATAGCAAGTATCCAAGAGGTGATCTCGTGCCGCACACCCCGCTCGTCCTCGTCCACGGCAACCCCGAGTCCGCGGCCGTCTGGGGACCGCTCATCGGCGAGCTGGACCGGGCCGACGCGGTCGTCCTCTCCCCGCCCGGGTTCGGCGTTCCCGCACCCCGCGGCTTCGACGGATCGGCCACGTCCCACCGCGACTGGCTGGCGTCCCAGCTCGAGCTGTTCCGTGCCCCCGTCGACCTCGTCGGCCACGACTGGGGCGGTATCCACGTCGCGTCGCTGGCGATGAGTCGTCCGGACCTGATCCGCAGCTGGGCCTCCGACGCCCTGGGCGTGTTCGCACCCGACTACGTCTGGCACCCGCGGGCGCAGGTCTGGCAGCAGGAGGGCCCGGGGGAGGCGTCGGTCCGGGAGATCTGGGGTGGCGACCTGGCGCAGCGGCTCGCGGTGACGTCGGCTCTCGGCATGACCGGGCGCATGGCGGAGCGGGTCGCGGCCGGCATGGACCCCGAGATGGGCGGCGCCGTGCTGAGGCTGTTGCGGTCCGCGCGGCAGCCGGCGATGGCCGACGCGGGGCGGCTCCTCGCGAACGCCGCGCAGCGCCCGGGGCTCGCCCTCATCGCCGTCGACGACCTCGACCGGGCCAGCGGGACGGTCGTGCAGCACGAGTGGGCCGCGGGTCAGGCCGGCGCGACGGCCGTGCACCTGGAGGGCGTGGGCCACTGGTGGCCGGAGGAGACGCCCGCGCCGGTCGCCCAGGCCCTGACGGCCTTCTGGGCGGGGCTTCCAGAGCCGGAGGACGACGAAACGACCACACCCAGGCGCGCCTCCGTGACCGCGTGACGGGTCGGCCTGGCTTTGTCGGGCACGAGAGCTGTCCGTCAGGTCCTGGGCGGCGATGCTGACACGTGCCTGCGGTCACCTCTCGGCGGCCGCCAGCACGTGTCAGGCGCCTCCGGGAACGACGCACGTCGCCGTGACCTGTCCGCTCTTCGTGGCGATGATCGTGCCTGAGCTCTCCACCCCGTTGAAGGTGCAGTTGAGAGAGCCATGG
This sequence comes from Actinomycetospora chlora, assembly GCF_039542135.1. Classification (NCBI taxonomy): domain Bacteria; kingdom Bacillati; phylum Actinomycetota; class Actinomycetes; order Pseudonocardiales; family Pseudonocardiaceae; genus Actinomycetospora; species Actinomycetospora chlora. The sequence goes on along the minus strand of NZ_BAABHO010000039.1, from coordinate 9,672 downwards.
AACGGCGACGCGACGGTGTAGCCGGCGGGGACGCGTGCCCGGGCCACGACCCTGAGGTTGCCGGTCGGCTCGTGGACGAAGGTGCAGGTGGCCTCGAACTGCACGTCGATCCCGGGCACGTCGCCCGGCTCGAAGAAACAGGCCCCGGGGTCGTCAGTGGGGTTGGTGTGCTCGACGTAGCCGGGAGGATTGACAGTGATCGCGGACGCCGGTGCGGCGCCGAGGAGGAGAGAAATCCCTGCGGCTGCTGTGATGACCAGCGATGACCTGACCCAGCGCGACCCGTCCATGGCACCTGCCTCGTCCCTGTCCTTCTGCGTGATCACCCAGTGCAATCGCAAGCAACGACGTTCCGCTGAACGAGCGATGAACACCAGCCGCTGAACGAGCGCGGTGTATAGCTTCCGAACACAAGGGTGTTGCCGGACGACCGGGCGATGTCAGATCTCGCAGGGGAGTACTCGGAAGTGGCCGGGGAGACGATGTCCGATGCGCTCGCCCTGTTCGCGGGGCTCTTCGTCCGTGACTTCGCGACGTCGCGGGCCTGGTACGAGCGGCTGTTCGGCCGCGCGCCGTCGTTCCTCGCCTCGGAGACCGAGGCCGTGTGGGAGCTCGCCGAGAACCGTTGGCTCTACATCAAGCAGGACCCGGAGCACGCGGGCCATGGAGAGCTGACGATCTTCCCTCCGGATCTGTCCGCCGCGCTCCCCGCCGGCCTGGAGCCCGACCGGCAGGAGGACTACCCGGGCGGCATCCGCAAGGTCGTCTTCCGCGACCCCGACGGCAACGAGGTCGGGTTCGGCGGCGCGGCGGGCGCGTAGGTCAGCGCTCGCCGCAGCGACCGTCGCCGTCGCCGTCCCGCTCCCCGGGGCGGCACGGGTGGCCGTCCCCGCCCGAGCTGCCCCCCGAGCTGCCCCCCGAGCTGCCGCCCGAACTGCCGCCCGAGCTGCTCCGGCGGGACCCGCCGTCGCTGTCGTCGTCGCCGGTGCTCCGCGGCCGGTAGCGCCGGTCCGGGTCGCCGTCATCGGTGGCCGAGCTGCGGGAGGTCGTGGTGGTCGTGCTCGACGTCGTCGCGAGGACGTCGTCGCACGCGCGCCCCACGGGCGGGGTGCTGGTCGACATCCGCGTGTCGAGGCCGCGGAGCTCGTCGACGTAGGCCGTGGCCCCGCCGACGAGCGCGACGCCCGTGTGCTCGTAGGGCACCTCCTCGCGTCCCCAGTCCGTGCCCGCGATCTCGACGTGACGCAGGAGCAGCCCGTCGGGGGTGCGGTCGACGCCGGGCTCGCTGCGCAGCACGACCGGCGCGGCGCGGCCGGACGCGACGAGGCTCTCTGCCTGACGGCGGGCCTGGTCGCCCGCGGCAGTGCCGAGGTCGCAGGCGTCGATGCCGAGGACGCGGACGGTGCGTCCGTCGGCGACGACGACAGTGTCGCCGTCGAGGACGCGGGCCAGCTGGACCTGCTCCTGGGTGGCCGCGGCCGGCGCGACCGGTGCCGCGCTCGGTGTGGTCGCCTCCGGTCCGCACGCGGCGACGGCCACGAGACCGAGGAGGGTGGGGACGAGCAGGCACGCACGACGCGGATCGGGCACACGGGGCCAACGAGCACCGCGAGGGCAGGGACGCGGTGAACGGGGCGGCCGGTCTGTTCCCGGTGCCGAACGGTCGTCAGCCCACCCGGCGCACCGGCACCGGGCCGGTGCGGCGCAGCCGCACCGCGGCGTTCTCGGCGAGCAGGGAGTTGCGGCGGCGGACGATGGCCGTGGCGAGCTCGCGCGTCCGGGCCGCGACGCCGTCGGGGTCCTCCTCGGCCTGCGCGCGCGAGGTGCAGCCGTCGACGATCTCGCCGATGGCGGTGACGGCCCGGGCGAGCTCGTCGAGGGACTCGCTGCAGGCGTCGAAGCGGTCGCCGGTGGTGGGACGTTCGCGGACGTGCTCGAGCAGCTCGGCCAGGGCGTCCGACGCCTGCCGCGCGAGCCGCGCCGCCGCTTCGTCCTTCTGCACGTCCGCTCTCATCATCGCTGGGGGATTCGCGATGAGGATGTCCGCTGCGGACCCGGTCCAATCCCTGCCGGGACCGCGGCGGGCGTGACACCGCGCTCGCCCGACGGGTGGAGGGGGACCCGGTCGGCGGGGGGACACCGACCGGGTCCGTAGCCGATCACGGGGGGCATGACCGGCGGCGATCATCCTTGCATGTGCAAATCCATGTGCAAAGAGCGGGCCCAGATCATCTGACCTCGGGCGACGGTCGTGCCACCATGGCCCCGATCAGCGTCGAACGAGGGGAGGGCCGGTGCGGATCCGACTCGCCGACGGCCCCTGTCAGGGCCACCACGACCTCTCCCTCGCGGAGGGCGCCAACCTGCCCGAGGAGTTCCTCGTGCTGGTGGAGAAGGGGCCGCGCCAGAAGGTCAACGACATCTTCGGCGGCTCCATCCCGGGCATCAACGTCTTCGCGGTGCACCGGCTGGCGCGTCACGACCAGGACGGGACGCCCGTCTACGCGTTCACCGGGCGCCGCGAGTCGCGGGGGTACTGAGGACACCGACTGAGCACACAGGACGGCCCCGGGGACCGATGGTCCCCGGGGCCGTGGTGCGCGGCGGCGCGATCAGGACTTGAACGCGTCCTTGATCTTCTCGCCGGCCTGCTTGATGTCGCCCTTGGTCTGGTCGGCCTTGCCCTCGTGGCGCAGCTCCTCGTCGCCCTGGGCGGTGCCGGCCGCCTCCTTGACCTTGCCCTTGAGCTTGTCGGCCTTGTTGTCGATCTTGTCGTCAGCACCCATGGCGTGGTGGTACCCGATCCAGTGGGGTCCTCACACCGGCACCAGCAGCACCCACAGCGGTCCGGCCGCGAACGGGACGGGCCGCCCGTCGGCGCCGAGGACGACGGTGGGGTCGGTCGGGGCCGGACGCGACCAGCGCGCCGGGAAAGCCCGGCCGTCGCGCAGGACCTCGGCGTCGCCGTCGCCGACGGTCACGGCGTAGGGCGAGACGGCGCCGGCCACGTCGCGGATGGCCGACGGCCGCGTCGTGACGCGCTGGACCAGGACGGTCGCCGCGCCGACCGGGTCGCCGCCGGTGGCCGGGACGACCGGTCCGCCGCCGCCCGGCTCGACGATCCACCGCCCGCGGACCGCGTCCCACGACAGGCCCATCTCCGCGGAGCCGAACGACACGGTGCGCTCCCGCACGACGTCGCCGCCCGCGGGCAGCGCCCCGAAGCGGAAGCCGACGTCGCGCGGCGGGGTCGCCCCACCGGCCGAGGACGCCGCGGCGAGGAGGGCGGACGGGTCGGCGTAGAGGTTCGACGGGGCACGCCGGCCGGGGTCGCGGCGGAACGCCCCGGCCGCGGTCTCGGGGGTGACGGTGGCGAGGGGCGCGCCGGCGAGCGTCGGCGCCAGCTCCGGCGCCGAGCCGGAGAAGGCGAGGGCGGGGTGGCCGTAGGCGGCGAGGACCGTCACGTCCGACTCGCGGGCACTGCGCACCGGACCCACCGACGCCGGCAGGCGGGACGAGAACACCGCGAGCAGGCGCGTCGTGCCGCCCTCGACCGGCTCGACGTAGACGACGTCGGCGTCCTCGACGCCGGTCCACGGGCGCCCGGCCGGCGAGTTGTCGACCTTGACCGCCAGCACCGGCGCGTCGGCGGACGCGGTCAGCCCGGTCAGCGGCGAGGTCCGGCCGCTCGGGGCGCACCCCGCGACGAGCAGGGCCAGCGCGACCGCCGCCAGGACGCCCCGGCCCACCGCCCACCTCCCTCGCGACCCCCGGCGCGCTGCCGGCGGCGCCCTATCATCACGACGTGACGTCAGCGAGCCCGGAGCCGGGGGACCCCGCCGCGCTGCGCGTCTCCGACGTGGAGCGCGAGCAGGTGCAGCAGTTCCTCGCCCGCGCGATGGTCTCCGGCCAGATCACCGCGGGCGAGTACAGCGACCGCAGCGCGGCCGCCCTGGCCGCGCGGGTCCGGCGCGACCTCGAGGGCCTGCTCGACGACCTCCCCGGCGCGTCGCTGCAGGCCACCCGGCCCGTCGACGTGCTCGACCTGCAGGCCGGGCTCGCCGGGTCGATCACCCGGCGCGGCTACTGGCGGGTGCCGCCGCTGGTGCGCGTGCACAGCTGGGTCGGGGGCGTGACGCTCGACTTCTCCGGCGCCGAGTTCACCACGCCGGTGGTCGTCGTCGAGCTCGCGACCGGCCTCTGCTCCCCGGTGCTGATCGTCCCCGAGCACGGCACGGCCGACGTCGACGAGCTGCGCATCGCCGCCGGGAAGGTCAAGGACGACACCCACCACCGGCGCGAGCGCGGCGTCCCGCACGTCGTGGTGCGCGGCCGGCACAGCCTCGGGGACGTCGTCCTGCGCCACCCGCGGAGACCACGGTGGCGCCCGGGGCTACCGGGACGCCGAAAGACCACCGTGACGCGTGAGGGTGACGCCACGCCGGGCCGACGCACACCGGACTGATCCGGCCCCCCGGTAACGTCGCGGGAGCGGGGTCCGTCGGGGACCCGGCGAGCACACGAGGAGGCTCGAGGTGGGGCTGGCGGAGCTGGGCCCGGGGCTGCCCGTCCTCGTCGTGGTCGCCGTGGGCGTCCTGACGGGCCTCCTCATGGCGCCACTGCACCGCCGGGCCGCGGCGTACCGCCGCACCGCGATGCTGGTCGACCGCGTGGTCACCGACCGCGTCGCGCGCCTCACCGGGGCCGAGCGGCGCCGCGCCCGCCGCCACCTGCACCGCGCCGCCGACCTGCCGATCCCCCGCGCGGTGGGCCTGACGGCGCTGACCGCCGCGATCACCGTCGCGGTGGGGGCGCTGACCGTCGCGCTCGTCGCCGACCAGCTCGCCGAGGGTCGCCGCACCGCCCTGCGCGCGCTCGTCCGGCGGCTCGACGACGCCGGCCTGCCGGCTCCGGCCACCACCGGCCCGACCGTGACGATCGGCGGCCTCGTCGTGCTCACGGTGCTCGCGCTCGCGACGGCCGGCCTCTACGTCGGCGGGCTGGACCTCGAGCGCCGGCGGGCCATGCCCGTCACGCGCCCGTGGCCGACCAGCCGGGGCAAGGCGACGATCGTGCTCGGCGCGGTGCTCTTCGGCGTGCTCGTGCTGGTCGCCGGCTCCTTCGCGGCGCCGGGGGCCGGGCTGGGCGCGGCGCTGTTCCTCGTGGCCCAGCAGGTGGTCTCCCGGACCGGGCGGCCGCGCGCCTGCCGCGAGGCACCGGTCGTGCCCGAGGCCCTGCGCGCCGCCCGCCTGCCCGCGGTGAAGGAGCGGCGCCTGCTGCGCAGCCGCCGGCGCGCCGAGCCCGCGGCGTCCGAGCGGCCCGCCCTGCCGCCGCGCCCGACCCCGGGACGCCCGTCGGTCCCGCCGCCCTCGCAGCGCCCGGCCCCGGCGCCGCCGGTCGTGGGGCCGTCGACGCGCCTGGTGGACCTCGCGGCGCCCGAGCAGCCGCTGACGCCGCACGACCCGCGCAGCGTCGGCGAGTACACGCTCACCGGCCGCCTCGGCTCCGGCGGCATGGGCACGGTCTACCTGGGCCACCGCGCCGGCACCCACGGCTCGGTCGCGATCAAGGTCCTCGCGCCGCACCTGCTCGACGACGTCGACGCCCGCACCCGCTTCCTGCGCGAGGGCCAGACGCTGCAGAAGGTCACCGGCGACTACACGGCGCGCGTCCTCGGCGTCGGCTTCGACGGCTCGATGCCCTACATCGTCATGGAGCGCCTCGACGGGCCGTCCCTGCACGCGTTCGTCGCGGCCTCGGGCGCGGTGACCGACGGCGAGATGCTGACGCGCACGGCGATCGCGCTGGCCCGCGCGCTGGCCGCCCTGCACGCCGACGGCATCACCCACCGCGACCTCAAGCCCGGCAACGTGCTGCTGACCTCGGCGGGGCCGAAGGTCGTCGACTTCGGCATCGCCCGCGTCGTCGGGCAGACCCACCACACGCCCGCGGGCAACATGGTCGGCACGCCGGGCTACATGGCCCCCGAGCAGGTCACGGGCAACGGCGCGGTGCCCGCCACCGACGTCTGGGCCTGGGCGTGCTGCGTCGTGTTCGCGGCCCGCGGCGACCACCTGTTCGACGGCGACAACATCCTGGACATCGCCCGCCGCATCCTCGACGGCCCGGGCCCGGAGGCCTTCGCCGCGGTCCAGCGGCTCTCGCCGCGCCTGGTGCCGGTGCTGCGCCGGGCGACCGCCCAGGAGATCGGCGACCGCCCCCGCGACGGCGCCGCGCTGCTGCGCCTGCTCGACCGCAGCGGGGCCACCGCGACCGTCGCGCCGGCGGGCTGGGACCGGCTGGTCGGCGGTGGCGTGCGGTGACCGAGGACGGGCGGGCGCGCGGGCGCAGCGCTGCTACGGTGCGATCTCTCCGCCCGGTCCGCCGTTCCGGCGCCGGCACGAAGCGTGAGGACGGTGAGTGGTCGGTGGCCTCGTGGGACGACCTGGTGACCTGGGTCCGCGTGCGCTACGAGGTGATGGCCCAGAACGCCCACGGGCTGACGTTCCGGCTCCCGACGTCGGGTGACCGCACGCAGCTGGTGTACGTGCACCACAAGGGCGAGGTCGACGGGCACGACTGGCTGCAGATCGAGTCGCCGATCGGTCGGCTCGACGACATCGACGCCCGCCGGCTGCTCGAGCTGGCCGAGGACGCCGTCGTCGGCGGCGCCGCGGCCGTCGGAGGCGTCGCGGTGTTCCGCCACGCCACGCCGCTCGAGGACCTGTCGTTCGCGGAGTTCGACGCGCCGTTCCGGCTGGTCACGCGCATCGCCGACCAGCTCGAGCACGCGCTCACGGGGTCCGACGAGTACTGACGCGAACACCGGACCCGAACACCAGGGGAGAGACCGTGGACGTCGTCGAGTACCGCCCGGAACGCTCCGAGTACGTCTACACCTTCGGCGGGGCCGCGCCCGTCCGCGAGGTCGCGCCGGGCACGGTGCTGCGGCTGTGGTGCGAGGACGCCTTCAACGGCGCCCTGACCACGGTCGACGACCTCGCGAGCGCGAACCTGCGGATCGGCTTCCTCAACCCCCAGACCGGCCCGTTCGCCGTCCGCGGCGCCGAGCCGGGCGACACGCTCGTGCTGCACCTGGTCGACCTGACCCCGGCCCGCGGCCAGGGCGCCTCGACGCTCGTGCCGTTCTTCGGCGGCCTCACCGGCACCGACCGCACCGCGCTGCTCCAGGACGCCCTCGAGGAGCGCACCTGGATCTACGAGGTCGACACCGCCCGGCGGACGGTCACGTTCTCGGCCCGGCGCTCGGACCTGTCGATCGACCTGCCGCTCGCCCCGATGCTCGGCACGGTCGGTGTCGCGCCCGCGATGGGCGAGGTGCGTTCGTCGCTCACCCCGGACGCCTTCGGCGGCAACATGGACACCCCGGAGATGCGCGCGGGCGCCACCTGCTACCTGCCGGTGAACACCCCCGGCGCGATCTTCTCCGTCGGCGACGGGCACTACCGACAGGGCGAGGGCGAGGCGTGCGGCACCGCGGTGGAGGGCGCCATGGACGTCACGCTGATCGTCGACCTCATCAAGGCCGACCAGGCCCCGGCGCCGCTGTGGCCCCGGCTCGAGAACGACGACGAGATCGTCGTCGTCGGCTCGTCCCGGCCCCTCGAGGACGCCTGGCGCATCAGCCAGGTCGAGATGATCTCGTGGCTCGGCGGCCTGCTGGGCCTCGACCGGCTCGACGCCTACCAGCTGCTCACGCAGACGGCCCTCGCGCCCCTGGCCAACGTCGTCGACACCAACTACAGCGCGGTGACGAAGGTGTCCAAGACGCTGGTGCCCGGCCTGCGCCCGTACGACGGCCTGCACGCGGACCTGCGGTCCCGTGCGGCCTCGCTGACCTGAGGAGCTCACCATGGATCTCCAGTTCACCGGCCGGACCGCCCTGGTCACCGGCGGCAGCCGCGGCATCGGGCGGGCGGTGGTGGAGGCGCTCGCCGCCGAGGGCGCGACCGTCGCCTTCTGCGCCCGCACCGCCGACGGTGTGCGGGCCGCGGAGGAGGAGATGCGCGCCGCCGGGCACGACGTGCACGGCACGGCGGTCGACATCGCCGACGGGGACGCGCTGGGTGGCTGGGTGCGCTCGTGCGCCGAGACCCACGGCGGGATCGACGCCGTCGTCGCCAACGTCTCGGCGCTGGCCATCCCGTCGACCGAGGAGAACTGGGCGGCGACCTTCCAGACCGACATGCTCGGCACCGTCCGCCTGGTCGAGGCCGCGCTGCCGTCGCTGGAGGCGAGCGACGCGGGCGCGATCGTGACGATCTCGAGCGTCTCCGGGCGCGAGATCGACTTCGCGGCCGGCCCCTACGGCACGTTCAAGGGCGCGATCGTGCACTACACGCAGGGCCTCGCCCACCAGCTGGCCGGCCGGGTGCGGGCCAACACCGTCTCGCCCGGCAACGTCTACTTCGCGGGCGGCGTGTGGGAGTCGATCGAGGCGAACGACCCGGACCTCTACGCCCACGCCCTCGGGCTCAACCCGACCGGCCGGATGGCGCGGCCCGAGGAGATCGCCCGGGCGGTGACGTTCCTGGCCAGCCCGGCGGCCACGTTCATCAGCGGCACCAACCTGGTCGTCGACGGCGCGCTGACGCGCGGGGTGCAGCTCTAGCGCGAGGCCGGCGCGGGCACGAGCGCGTCGAGGAGCGAGCGCACGCCGTCGAGGGCGGCGTGGACGAGCCGGGCGACCGTGCGGCCCCAGGCGCGCAGCAAGCCCGGGACGCCGGCGTCACGCACAGCGACCACGCCGGAGCGACGCGGGACGGGCACGAGCTCGGTGGACGGGGCGGTGGACCCGGCGGAGCGCTCGGCCGGCGCGTCGAGGGTCGCCACGCGGCCGGGCATCCGCTCGAGGTCGGGTGCGACGCGGGGGGCCGGCACGAGGGGGAACCATCCGCCGCCGGGCTCGCCGCCGCCCGCACGGGGCTGCGGCACCCACGGGGGCTGGTCGTGGTCCGGGTCCATGCCTGGTCCTCTCGCCGGGGCATCGTCGCTGCGGTCATCGGTCGATCTCGGCCCGCCGTTAGCCGTCCGTGACGGGGGTCGCCACTCACCGCACCGGTCCGGGACCAGTGGACGGCCCCCACGACGGAGTGACATCAAACCACCACTCACCGCAGTGTGCGTCCCGGTCGTGGACACCTCCCCGACCGGGCCGCGACGTGGGCCGCGGTGGCGCGTTGCCTTCGTGCGGGTCCGGACATCCGGCGTCCGGGTCCGGCGACCGAGCCGGCAGCCCCGATCGGTCGTGAGCACGCACGGTGACGACGAGCGGCACGGGAGGTGGCTCGGTGGCGGGCACACACGCGCGCTCGTCGGGACGGCGCCACGGCGCCGGCACCGTCGACCCGGCCGACCGGGCCGACGACCTCGACGAGGGACCGCGGGGCGCGCACAGCGCGACCGTCGGCGGGCGGCGCAGCCGCGCCGAGGACCGCGACCGGCCCGAGCACACGGGACTCGACGACGACTACGGCGACGTCGTCCGCGCCCGCCTCGCCGCCGAGCCGGCGCCGGTCTCGCCGCCGGTCGGGTTCCCGTCGGCACTGTCCACCGGGTCGTTCCGCTCCCGCCGCGGGTCGGCCGCGACCCCGCCCGCCGAGCCCGCGACGGCCGCCGACCGGGGCACCGCGGCCCCCGCGAGCCGGCCGG
>NZ_BAABHO010000038.1:0-60281 GCF_039542135.1 Actinomycetospora chlora | reverse complement strand
CCGAGCACGCCGGCGACCACCGGGGCGGCGGCGCCGGCGGCGCGCAGCCGCGCGACGACGGCCGCGGCCGCGGCGCCGGCGTCACCCGTGGCGGGATCGGGCTCGACGGCGGCGCGCACGCCGTCGCCGTGGAGCTCGCCGGTCGGGAGGACGAGGACGGTGCGGGGGCCGGGACCCGCCGGATCCGTCCCCTCGGGGTCCGGCAGGCCGGCGGGCATCCCCGTGGGCTCCGTGGGCTGCGTGGACTCCACGGGCGTCGTGGTCACGAGCGTCCTCCTCGACAGCCCCGGCACCAGTTGGTGAGGTGAGCCTCACCGAACTAGCCACCCTGTGCGACTGTCAAGGTCGACTTCCGTCACAAGTCGGGCGCCCAGGCCCGCGTCGATCTCCGGTTGACCCGGACGCCCGGCAAGGACAGGCTGCCCTTCCGTGACCACCACGCCCCCGACGGCCGCCGCCGTCCTGCGGGGCTCGGTCCGCGACCAGCGCGGGCCGGTCGCGTCGGCGGCGCTGCTCTTCGCGGGCCACCAGGGCTGCGAGGCGCTGGTCCCGGTCCTCGTCGGCGTCGTCGTCGACCGCGCCGTGGCCACGGGCGACCCGGTGGCGCTGCTCGGTTGGCTCGCCGTCCTCGGCCTCGACTTCCTCGTGCTCTCGTCCTGCTACCGCTGGGGCGCCCGCCGAGCCTGGCTCGGGGACGTCCGCGCGGACCAGCGGCTGCGGCTGCTGCTCGCCGACCGCCTCCTCGACCCGCGCGGCGGCGCCGAGGCCGGCCGGCTGCCGGGCGAGCTCGCGAACGTCGCCGTGGCCGACGCGAAGCGGGTCGGCATCCTCAACTTCGCGCTGCCGCTGGGGCTCGCGGCGCTGACCGCGATGCTCGTCGCCGCGGTGGCCCTGCTGCGCACCTCGGTGCCGCTGGGCCTGCTGATCCTGCTCGGGACGCCGCCCCTGCTGCTGGTCGTGCACCTGCTCGGGCTGCCCCTGCAGCGGCGCAGCGGCCCCGAGCAGGAGCGCGCGGCCCGCGCGTCGGGCGTCGCGGCCGACCTCGTCGACGGCGTGCGGGTGCTCAAGGGCCTCGGCGCGGTCCCGGCCGCCGTCGCGCGCTACCGCGGGGCCAGCCGCGAGGCGCTCGGCGCGACGCTCGGCGCCACGCGGGTGCAGGCCGGGTACCAGGGCGCCGTGCTCGCCGCGAACGGGCTCTTCCTCGCCCTCGTCGCCCTGGTCGGCGGGCGGCTCGCCGCCGACGGGGCGCTGAGCATCGGCGGGCTCGTGGCCGCGGTGGGCCTCGCGCAGTTCCTCATCACGCCCCTGCAGATGCTCGGCTGGGTCAACGGACGGATCGCGCAGGGCCGCGCGTCGGCCGCGCGCATCGCGGCGGTCCTCGCCACCGGCCCGGCCGTCGCCGACGGCGACCCCGACGTCCCCGCACCGCCCGCGCGGCCCGCCCTGGCCCTGCACGACCTGCACCACGGAACGCTGCGCGGCCTCGACCTCGACGTCGGCGCCGGTGAGACCGTCGGCGTGGTGAGCGCCGACCCCGCGGACGCGGCCGCGCTCGTCGCCTGCCTGGCCCGCGAGGTCGACCCGGAGCGCGGGACGATCACCGTCGGCGGGGGCCCGCTGGCGCGGCACCCGCCGCGCGTCGCCCGCGCGTCCGTGCTGGTCGCGGCCCACGGCGCGGAGCTGTTCTCGGGCTCGCTGCACGAGAACGTCGCCGCCGCGGCCCGCGACCCCGCGCCGGTGGGGGCCGCGATGGCGGCGGCGCGGGCCGACCAGGTCGCCGAGGTCCTGCCCGACGGCGCCGCGACCGTGCTGACCGAGCAGGGCCGCTCCCTGTCGGGCGGCCAGCGGCAGCGGGTGGCGCTGGCGCGTGCGCTCGCGGCCGACGCCCCCGTGCTCGTCCTGCACGACCCGACGACGGCCGTCGACGCCGTCACCGAGGTCCTCATCGCCGACGGTCTCGCCGCGCTGCGCGCCGACCGGACGACGCTCGTGCTCGCCACCAGTCCCGCGCTGCTGGCCGTCACCGACCGGGTCGTGCTCGTCGTGGACGGGCGGGTGGCGGCGGTCGGCACGCACGCCGAGCTGATGGGGTCGAGCTCCGCGTACCGCGACGTGGTGACGGCGTGAGCCGCGCGATCCTGCCCGTCGCCGACGCCCGGGCCGTCCGGGCGGCGGTCGTGCGGCTGCTGCGGGGACGGCGGCTGGTCCTCGGCCTCGCGCTCGCGGCCCTGGTGGGCAGCGCCGCGGCCGGCACGCTGGTGCCGCCCCTGCTCGGCCAGATCGTCGACGCGGTGGTGGCGCGCCGCGGGGCGGACGCGGTGACGACGCCGGTGCTCGGGCTCGTGGGTGCCGCCCTGGCCCAGGGACTGCTGGCGGTGCTGGGCATGGCCGGCATCGCGCGGGTCGGCGAGGAGGTCCTGGCCGACCTGCGGGAGCGGTTCGTCGCGCGGGCCCTCGGGCTGCCCCTCGCCCGCCTCGAGCAGGCGGGCGCGGGTGACCTCACCTCGCGCGTGACCAGCGACCTCGCGCTCGTCGGCGACGCCGTGCGCCAGGCCGTCCCGGACATGGCCCGGGGCGCGCTGGTGATCGTCCTGAGCCTCGTGGGGCTGGCCGTGCTGGACTGGCGGTTCCTGCTGGCCGCGCTGGTGGCCGTGCCGGTCCAGGTGCTCACCGCGCGCTGGTACGTGCGGCGCTCGAGCCCGCTCTACCGCGAGCAGCGCGAGGTCGGCGGCGCCCAGCAGCAGCAGCTGCTCGACACGGCCGGCGGCGTCGCCACCGTGCGCGCGCTGGACCTCCACGACGACCACGCCGAGCGGGTGCGCTCGCGGGCGGCGGCCGTGGTGGAGCTCGCCCTGCGCGTCGTGCGGCTGCAGACCGGCTTCTTCGGGCGGCTCAACCTCGCCGAGTTCCTCGGCGTCGCCGCGGTGCTGGCCACGGGGTTCGCGCTGGTGGGCGGCGGGGCGGCGACGGTCGGCACGGCGAGCGCCGCGGCGCTGTACTTCATCAACCTGTTCACCCCGGTCAACGAGGTGCTGTTCCTGCTCGACACCGTCCAGTCCGCGGGGGCGAGCCTCGCGCGGGTGGTCGGCGTCGCGGAGCTGGACGACCCGCAGGACGAGCCGCGGTCGTCGGCCCCGGGCGTCCGCGTCCGGGGCGTCTCGCACGCCTACCCGGGCGGGAGCGAGGTGCTGCGCGGTGTGGACCTGGACATCGCGCCGGGCACCCGGCTGGCGCTGGTCGGTGCGTCGGGGGCCGGCAAGACCACTCTCGCGGGCGTCGTCGCCGGGGTGCACCGGCCCACGGCGGGCACCGTCGCGACCGGCGGCGCCGTGGCGATGGTCAGCCAGGAGGTCCACGTCTTCGCCGGCACCCTCGCCGACGACCTGCGCCTGGCCGCCCCCGCCGCGACCGACGACGACCTGTGGGCGGCCCTCGACCTCGTGGACGCCCGCGGGTGGGTGTCCGAGCTGCCCGAGGGCCTGCGGGCCGTCGTCGGCACCGGCGGGCACACCCCGACCGCCGCCCAGGCCCAGCAGCTGGCGCTCGCCCGGCTGGTGCTGGCCGACCCGGCGGTCGCCGTGCTCGACGAGGCGACCGCGGAGGCCGGCAGCGCCGGCGCCCGGGTGCTGGAGGCGGCCGCAGAGCGTGTGCTGCGCGGGCGCACCGCGCTCGTGGTCGCCCACCGCCTGTCCCAGGCCGCCGCGGCGGACCGGATCGCCGTCCTCGACGCCGGCGTGCTCGTCGAGGAGGGCACCCACGACGAGCTCCTCGCCGCCGGGGGGCGCTACGCCCGGCTCTGGTCCGCCGGCGCCGGCCGTGTCGCCGAGGGCCGCTGAACGACCGAGCCGCGGGTTACTGGCTGGTATCGCTCGCTGAACGAGCGATACCGGCCAGTAACCGCCGGCCGGGCGCCGAGCTAGGCACCGAACCCGAGCACCCGGTCGAGGACCCGGCGCGCGGTGGCGTCGTCCACCGCGGCCGGGTCGTGGACGAGCTCGACGGTCATCGGCCGCCCGGGCGGGGTCTCGTGGAAGGCCAGCGTCAGGTCGGCGACCGAGGCCCCGGTGGGCACCGCGTCGAGCCCCCCGAGCACCGACTGCTCGCTCGCCAGCGTCGCCTCCTCGTGGTGCACGAGCGCCGCCGGCGGCCGGACGAGCCCGGTGTGGGCGGCGACGTCGGCGAACGGGGTGTCGTGGACGAAGGCGGCGAGGTCGGCGGCGCGCACGCGGGCGAGCAGCTCCTCGGGGCCGGGGTCGCCGGCGGTGTCGGTGCGAACGACGACGAGGTCGGCCACCGCGCCGACGAGGTCGTCGAGGGCCGCGTCGACCCGCCCGGCGGCCATCGTCACGAGCGGCAGGTCCGTCCCGGCCCCCTCCGCGGTCAGCGCCGTGGCCAGCGCGGCCTGGAACACCATGAGCAGGCTCGTGCGGGTGCGCCGGGCGAGGCGGTCGAGCGCCCGGCGCGGCCCGGGCGCCAGCTCGGCGGCCAGGACCCGCGCCGGGGCGGGCGTGTGGGGCGGCGGGACGGGCAGGTCGACCAGGTCGGCGCGCTCGGCGGCGGGCCGGGCCGGCAGCGTGCGCGCCCAGCGCGCGTAGTCGGTGTAGTGCAACGGCAGCGGCACCCACGCGGGCTCCCCGCCGTAGCGGCGCGCCGCGTAGGCGATGGCGAGGTCGCGCAGCAGTGGCACGACCGACCACTCGTCGACGGCGGTGTAGCCGAGCACGAGCAGCAGCTCGCCGCCGACCAGGTGGGCCCGGAACGCGGGCTCGGCGGTGAGGTCGAACGGCGCGCGGGCCAGGTCCTCGGGGCTCCCGGAGGACGTGGTCAGCCCCGGTCCGCCGTCGCCGACCCGCAGCACCGTGCCGTCCGCGCTGACGGTGGTGCGCAGCGGCTGGTGGCGGGCGACGACGTCGTCGACCGCGGCCGCGAGCGCCTCGGGGTCGAACGGCCCGCGCAGGACGAGCGCGTGGTCGGGACGCCGGCGGGTGCCCTCGGCGAGCAGGCGGCGCTGCGCGGGGGCGACCGGCTCCGCCGCCAGCGGCGGGCCGCCCGGCACCGGGCTCGGCCGGGAGCGCGGCGCGCCGGCGAGGCGGGTCGCGAGCTCGGCGACGGTGGGCGCCTCGAACACGTCGCGCACCGCGAGCTCGACGCCGAGGGACTCCCGCACGCCCGAGACCAGGCGCATCGCGGCCATCGAGTGCCCGCCGAGCGCGAAGAAGTCGTCGTCGGCGCCGACGCGCTCGAGGCGCAGGACCTCGGCGACGAGCGCGGCCAGGCGCTCCTCCTCCGGCGTGGCCGGCGCCGCCGACGACACCAGCGCCGACCAGTCCGGCGCCGGCAGCGCCCGCCGGTCGACCTTGCCGTTCGGCGTCAGCGGCACCGGCCCGTCGAGCGCGACGACGAGCGCGGGGACCATGTGCTCGGGCAGGCGCGTGGCGGCCGCGGCGCGGACGTCCTCGACGTCGACGTGGTCGTCCACCGCCGTCACGTAACCGACGAGACGTGCCAGGTCGCCGTCGCGGTCGGCCACTGCGACGGCCTGCTGGACGTCGGGATGCTCGGCGAGCGCCGCGGCGACCTCGCCGGGCTCGATGCGCACGCCCCGGATCTTGATCTGGTCGTCGTCGCGACCGAGGAAGTCGAGCACCCAGCCTGTCGACGCCTGCGGGTCGCGGCGCCAGCGGGCCCGGTCGCCGGTGCGGTAGAGCCGCGCCCCCGGCGCTCCCGCGGGGTCGGCGACGAAGCGGGCGGCGGTGAGGGCGGACTGCCCGACGTAGCCGCGGGCCAGGCCGCGGCCGCCGACGTAGAGGTCCCCGACCACTCCGGGCGCCACGGGCTCGAGGCGCGGCCCGAGTACCCGGACGACCGTGTTCGGGTCCGGCTCGCCGATCGGCAGCGGGCCCTCCCACCCGGTGCGGGTGCGCCACAGCGTCGAGTTCACCGTCGCCTCGGTGAGGCCGTAGGCGACGAACATCCGCAGGCGGTCGGCCCAGCGGGCGACGAGGTCCGGCGGCACGGTCTCGGTGCCGACGAGCACGGTGGTCCCGTCCGGGATCGTGCAGTCCGCGGGCAGGGCCGCCACCAGCGACGGCGGCAGGATCGCGTGGGTGATCCGGCGGGCGTGCAGGACGTCGGTCAGCGCCGGCCCGGCGACGCGGGCCTCGCCGGGCAGGATCTCCAGCCGCCCGCCCAGGGTCAGGGCCATGGTCAGCTCGAAGGCGGCGACGTCGAACCCGACCGACGCGAACTGGAGGATCCGCGACGCGGCGGTGACGCCCATCCGGTCCGCGGCGGTGGCCGCGAGGCTCCCGATGCCCTCGTGGGGCACGACCACGCCCTTGGGGCGGCCCGTGGAGCCCGACGTGTAGAGCACGTAGGCCGCGGCGTCGAGGCCCGCGGGCCGGGCGCGGTCGCGGCGGGGCGCCGGGTCGACCCGCTCCAGGACGACCCTCGGCGGCCCGTCCGGGACCCGGTCGGCCGTCGCCGGGGTGACCAGCAGCCGCACCGCGCCGGAGTCGGCCACCATGTGGGCGAGTCGCTCCGGCGGGTGCGCGAGGTCGAGCGGCAACCACGCCGCGCCCCGCTTGAGCACGCCGAGCACCGCGGCGACCATCGTCACCGACCGCGGCACGGCCACGGCGACGACGTCCTCGGGCCCGACGCCGTCGAGGAGGTCCGCGACGCCCTCGGCGAGCCCGTCCAGCTCGGCGTAGCCCACCTCGCGCTCGACGTCGGCGACCGCCACCGCGTGCGGGGTGGCGTCGGCGTGGCGCTCGAACGCCGCGACGAGGGTCTCCTCGGGCACCGCGCGGGCGTCGGGGCGTCCCGACAGGTCCGCGAGCAGGGCGCGCTCGTCGTCGTCGAGGACGTCGACCGTCGCGACCGGGACGTCCGGGGCCGCGGCGACGGTGACGGCGACGCGCGCGAAGCGCTGCGCGATCCGCTCGGCGGAGGAGCGCTCGAACAGGTCGGCGGCGTACTCGAGGTGCAGCGTGAGGTCCCCGTCCGTCTCCACGAACGAGAACACCAGGTCGAACTTGGCGGTCGTCCCGGCCACGTCCTCCTCGGTGACCGCGAGCCCGGGCAGCGCCAGCGGCGCCCCGGACCGGACGTGGTGGCCGACCATCACCTGGAACAGGGGGGTCCGGGCGAGGACCCGCGGCGGGTCGAGCCGCTCGACGACGGTCTCGAACGGCACGTCGGCGTGCGCGAACGCGGCGAGGTCGGCGGCCCGCACGCGGTCGACCAGCTCGCCGAACGAGGGCGTCCCGGACAGGTCGGTGCGCAGCACGACCGTGTTGACGAAGAAGCCGACGAGGTCGTCGAGGCGCGGGTCGGTGCGCCCGGCCACCGGCGCACCGAGGGGCACGTCGTCGCCGGCGCCGAGCCGCGCGAGCAGCACCGCGACGGCGGCCTGCAGCACCATGAACGTGCTCGCGCCGCGGTCGCGGGCCAGCGCGCGCAGCCCCTCGGCCACGGCGGGCTCGAGGGTGAGCGCGACCGTGCCGCCGGTGAAGGTCGGCGCGGCCGGGCGGGGCCGGTCGGTGGGCAGCGCGAGCTCCTCGGGCGCGCCCGCGAGCGCGCCGGCCCAGAACATGACCTGGCGCGCCGCCGCCGAGTCCGTGTCGGCCGGGTCGCCGAGCAGGTCGGCCTGCCAGAGCGCGTAGTCGGCGTAGGTCACCGGCAGCGGGGCGAACGCCGGCTCCTCCCCCGCGCGCCGGGCCGCGTAGGCGGCGGCGAGGTCGGCGAACAGCGGCCCGTCCGACCACTCGTCGGTGGCGATGTGGTGCAGCACGAGCACGAGCAGGTGCTCGTCGCCGGGCAGCTCCACCAGCGTCGCGCGCAGCGGGGGCCGCCGCGCGAGGTCGAAGGGCCGCGCGACCTCGGCCTCGACGAGCTCGGCCGCCTCGTCCGCCGAGTCCGCCCGGGCCCGGGCCAGCGGGATCCGCACGTCGGTGAGCACCCGCTGGGTGGTGCCGTCGAGCAGCGTGCGCAGCGGGTCGTGGCGTGCGACGACGTCGTCGAGCGCGGCCGCGAGCGCCGCCGGGTCGAGCCGCTCGGGGTCGGGACGCAGCCGCAGCACGATCGGGTAGTGGTAGGCCCCGCCACCCGCCTCGTCGAGCTGGGCGAGCATCCACAGGCGCTGCTGGGCGGCCGAGAGCGGCAACGCCGCGGGACGCTCCCGCGGCGCGAGCTCCGGACGGGCCGGGCCCGCCGCGCGCCCGCCCGCCCGGCCCGCGAGCAGCGCCGGGGTGGGCGCGTCGAACAGGTCGCGCAGGGCGACGTCGGCGCCCAGCGCCGTCCGCACGCGCGACAGCAGCCGGGTGGCGACCAGCGAGTGCCCGCCGAGGTCGAAGAAGTCGTCGTCCGGCCCGACGCGCTCCAGCCCGAGCACGGCGGCGTAGAGCCCGCACAGCGTCTCCTCGGCCGGGGTCGCCGGTGGGCGCCCGCCGCCCGCGGGCGTGAGGTCAGGGGTGGGCAGGGCGCCGGTGTCGAGCTTGCCGTTGACGGTCAGCGGCAGCGTGTCGACCTCGACCAGCGCGGCGGGCACGAGGTGGTCGGGCAGGCGGGAGCGCAGGTCGTCGCGCACGGCGGCCACGTCGAGCTGCCCGGCGGGGACGACGTACCCGACCAGCCGCGCCGACCCGCCCGGCCCCGAGCGGTCGGCGACGACCGCGGCGCGGGCCACGGCGTCGTGGGCGGTCAGGGCGGCGGCGACCTCGCCCGGCTCGACGCGGTGGCCGCGGATCTTCACCTGGTCGTCGGTGCGGCCGAGGAAGTCCAGGACGCCCCCGGTGCCCGGCCGGCGGCGCACGAGGTCGCCGGTGCGGTACATCCGCCCGCCCGCCGGGTCGGTGGGGTCGGCCACGAACCGCTCCGCGGTGAGGCCGGGACGCCGCCAGTACCCGCGCGCGAGGCCGGTGCCGGCGATGTAGAGCTCGCCCGGCACGCCGTCAGGAACGGGTCGCAGCCAGGGGTCGAGCACGTGGGCGCGGGTGTTGGTGATCGGCCGGCCGACGGTCGGCGTCGCGCTGTCGGCCGTGCCGCCGCCCAGGGTGTTGATCGTGTACTCGGTGGGGCCGTAGAGGTTGTAGCCCAGCGTCCCGTCGGCGTCGCGCAGCGCGGTCCACACCGCGTCCGACACCGCCTCGCCCCCGAGCAGCACCAGCGGCACGGTCCGCTCGAGCAGCCCCTCCTCGATCAGCGCCTCGGCGTAGGTGGGGGTCACGTTGACGACGTCGACGGCGTGCTCGCGGGCGTGCGCGACGAGCCGCGTCGCGTCGCGTCGCAGCTCCTCGTCGAGGACGTGCACCTCGTGGCCCTCGACGAGCCAGAGCAGCTCCTCCCACGACATGTCGAAGGCGAACGACACGGTGTGCGCGATCCGCAGGCGGCGCCCGCCGGCCGCGGCCACCACCGGCTCGAAGATCTCGCGGCGGTGGTTGATCTGCATGTTGGTCAGCCCCCGGTAGGGGGTGACGACGCCCTTCGGCGCGCCGGTGGAGCCCGACGTGTAGATCAGGTAGGCGGGTCGGTCGAGTCGGTCGGCGCGGTCGCGGGCGAAGGCGCCGAGCTCGTCGTCGCCCAGCGGTCCCGCCGGCTGGGCCTCCCGCTCGGCGGCGACGGCGGGATCGTCGAGCACCAGGGCGGGCACCCCGGGGAACCGGTCGGCGACCCGGGCGACCGTCACGAGCACCACCGGCTCGGCGTCGCGCAGCGTGGCCCGCAGCCGCTCGGCCGGGTGGTCGAGCTCGAGGGGCAGGTACGCCGCCCCCGTGCGCAGCACCGCGAACAGCGCCACCACGGTCTCGGCCGAGCGGGGCACGGCGAGCGCGACCACGGTCTCGGGCCCGGCGCCGCGGGCGCGCAGCAGCCGCGCGGTGCGGTCGACGGCCGCGTCGAGCTCGCGGTAGGTGTACCCGACGTCCCCGGACACCAGGGCCAGGTCCCCGGGCACGAGCGCGGCCCGTTGCGCGAGCAGGTCGGCGACCGTCGCGTTCCCGAGGTCGACCGCCACCCCGTCGCGGCCCGCGACCACGGCCTCCCGCTCGGCGGGCAGCAGCGGGTCGAGCGCGTCCACCGCGGCGCCCGGGTCGGCCAGCACCTGCTCCAGCAGGCGGGTGAACCGCTCGAGCCACGCCGTCGCGGCGTCGTCGGTCAGCGTGTGGGCCAGCGTGACCCGCATCCGCTCGCCCGGGGTGACGATGACCGTCAGGGGGTAGTGCGTCGCGTCGTCGTTGCGCAGGGCCGTGACGCCGTGGCGGGCCGACAGCTCGGCGACGCGCTCCTCGCCGCCCTCGGGGCGATAGACGAACAGCGTGTCGAACAGCGTGCGCCGCCCGGCGGCGCGCTGGATCGCGCCGAGCCCGACCCACTCGTGCGCCAGGAGCCCCAGGCGCTCGTCCTGCACCCGTGCGAGCAGCGCGTCGACGGGCTCGCCGGCCCGCAGGACCAGGCGCGTCGGCACGGTGGTGAGGAACAGCCCGACCGTGGTCTCCACGTGCGGCACGGCGTCCGGGCGGCCGGCGACCGTGGTGCCGAGCACGACGTCGGTGCGCCCCGTCGCCGCGGCGAGCACGAGCCCCCACACCGTCGACAGCACCGCGTGCGCGGTGAGGCCGCGCTCGCGGGTCAACGTGCGCAGGCGGGCCGTGACGTCGGCGTCGAGCTCGAGGTCGCGCTCGCGCAACGGCCCGGGGGTGTCCGGCCCGACCAGCGTCGGCTCCTCCAGCCCCGCCAGCGCCGTGCGCCAGGCCTCCACCGCCGCGTCGGTGTCCTGCGCCGCCAGCCACGCGAGGTGGTCGCGGTAGGAGCCGGCGGGCTCGAGCTCGCGGTCCCCCGCGTAGGCGTCCAGGAGCTGGGACAGCACGGTCCACGCCGACCAGCCGTCCCACAGCAGCAGGTGCCGCGAGATCAGCACGCGGTCGGTCCCCGGGCCCCGCACGAGCACGACGCGGAACAGCGGCGGGCGCGCGAGGTCGAAGCCGGCCGCGCGGTCCTGCGCGGTCACGGCGGCCACCGCATCCTCGTCGGCCGCGTCGACCACCCGCACCGGCGGCGCGAGCGACGCCGCGACGAACTGCACGGGCTCGTCGAGGCCCTCGCTGGTGAAGCCGGCCCGCAGCGCGTCGTGGCGGGCGAGCAGCGTCGCCACCGCCGCGCGCAGGCGCTCCTCGTCGAGCCGGTGGTCGAGGTCGACGATCTCCTGGATCCGGTAGACGTCGGCGCTGCCGTCGGGTCCGCCGTCGAGCCCGGCGTGGAAGAACAGCCCCTCCTGCAGGGGCGAGAGGGGCCAGACCTCGGCGACGTCGAGGTCGGTCGGGACCCGCTCCGGGGCCACGGGGGCGCGCAGGTCCTCGACCGGCGCGGCGGCCCGGGCGGTGTCCGGCACCCGCGCGGCGACGCCCGCCGGGCTGCGGCCGGCGAACACCTCCGCGGGCCCCACGGCGAGGCCCGCCCGGCGGGCGCGGCCGGCCACGCCGATCGCAGCGATCGAGTCGCCGCCGAGGGCGAAGAAGTCGTCGTCGGGGCCGCAGCGCCCGCGGCCGAGGACCTCGGCGAAGACGGCACACAGGACGCGCTCCGCCTCGGACGCGGGCTCGCGGGCCGGGCCGGCGTCGGCGACGGCCGGCGCGGGCAGGGCCCGGCGGTCGAGCTTGCCGCTGGCGGTGAGCGGCAGCGCGTCGAGCACGACGACCGCGGCCGGCACCATCGCCTCCGGGAGCTCGGCGGCGAGGTCGGCACGCAGGGCGTCGGGATCGACCTCACCGACCACGTAGCCGACCAGGGCGGGCGACGGGCCGTCACGACGCACCGTCACCGCGGCGTGCGCGACGCCGGACCGGGCGGCGAGGGCGGCCTCGACCTCGCCGGGCTCGATGCGCTGCCCGCGGATCTTCACCTGCTCGTCGGTGCGACCGAGGTACTCCAGCTCGCCGTCCGGCAGGCGGCGCACGAGGTCGCCCGTGCGGTAGAGGCGGGCCCCGTCCGGGGCGGCGACGAAGCGCTCGGCGGTCAGGCCCGGCCGGCCGGTGTACCCGCGGGCCAGCTGCACGCCGGCGAGGTAGAGCTCCCCGGGCACGCCGTCGGGGACCTCGGCCAGGCACTCGTCGAGGACGTGCAGGCCGGTGTTCCAGACCGGGGCGCCGATCGGCACGCGGGTCGTGTCGGCGGCGGTGACCGCGTGGTGGGTCACGTCGACGGCGGCCTCGGTGGGCCCGTAGAGGTTGTGCAGCGGGACGCCGGTGAGCTCCCGCCAGCGCGCGGCCGCGGTCGCCGGCAGGGCCTCGCCGCTGGCCAGCACGCGGCGCAGCGTCCCGGCCCACGCGACGTCGTCGGTGACCTCGTCGGTGGCCAGGAACGCCTCGAGCATCGACGGGACGAAGTGCATCGTCGTGACGCCGGCGTCGGCCACCAGCGCGGCGAGGTAGGTCGGGTCGCGGTGCCCGCCCGGGCGCGCGACCACGATCGCCGCGCCCGTGACCAGCGGCCAGAAGAACTCCCAGACGCTGACGTCGAACCCCACCGGTGTCTTCTGCAGCACGCGGTCGTCGGGCGCGAGGCCGTAGGCGTCCTGCATCCACGCCAGCCGGTTGACGATCGCGCGGTGGCTGACGACCACGCCCTTGGGCCGGCCCGTCGAGCCCGACGTGAAGATCACGTAGGCGGCGTCGTCGGGGTCGACGGGCACCGGCGGGACGGCCTCGCGCCCGGCCGCGTCCAGCAGCACCCGGCGCGGGCCGTCGGGCACCGCGTCGGCCGCCTCGGCGGTGGTGACCACCACCTCGACCCCCGCGTCCTCGACGACCGCGCGCAGGCGCTCGCGGGGCAGGTCGAGGTCGAGCGGGACGTAGGCGGCGCCGGCGTGCAGCACCCCCAGCAGCGCGACGACCAGCCCCGCCGAGCGGGGCACCGCGACACCGACGACCGGGCCCGCCCCGGCGAGCGCGCCGGCCAGCTCGGCGGACCGCGCCGTCAGCTCGGCGTGGGTCAGGACGGCGCCCTCGGCCACCACGGCGGGCGCGTCGGGCGTGGTCGCGGCCTGCTCGGCGATCCAGCCGGTCAGCGTCGTCGGGGCCACCGGGCGTGCGACGTCGGGGTGCGCGACGGGGTCGTCGCGCAGCGGGATCGCCGCCACCGGGACGTCGAGGTCGGCGGCGAGGGCGTCGAGCGTGCGGCGCAGCTGGGCGACGACGAGGTCGGCAGCGGCCGCGTCGACGCGCGTCGGGTCGTGCTTGACCGTGAGCGCGAGTTCGCTGCCCCCGCTCGCGATCAGCGCCACCGGGTAGTGCACGGCGTCGACGACGTCGACCCCGTCGACCCCGTGCGGCTGCGGATAGTTCTCCACGACGACGAGCGAGTCGAACAGCTCGCCGAGACCGAGCGCGCGCTGGAGGGCCGCGAGCGCGACGCGGTCGTGGTCGAGCAGGGCGGTGCGCTCGTCCTGCAGGGCGGCGAGGACCTCGCCGGCCGCCGCACCCGGGGTCCACCGCACCCGGACCGGGACGGTGTTGATGAACAGGCCGACGGCGTCCTCGACGCCGGGCAGGCTCCCGTCGCGGCCCGAGACGGTGCTTCCAACGACGACGTCGCGCTGCCCGGTCAGGCGCCCGACGACCAGCGCCCACGCGCCGTGCAGGACGGTGCCGAGCGTGAGGCCGCGGCGACGGGCGGCCGCGACCAGCCGGCCCGTGGTGTCCGCGTCGACGACCAGCCGGACCTGACGGTGCCGGGGCGCGCGCTCGGGGGCGGCGGCGAGGTCGTCCGGGACGGTGGCGGGCGCGAGCGCGTCGAGCAGGCGCGTCGGGCCGTCCAGCCCGGCGAGCGCGGAGGTCCAGGCGGCCAGGTCCGCGTCGGCGTCGTCCGCGCGGGTGTGACGGGCGCGCAGCGTGGCCAGGTCGGTGTCGCGCGCGGGCGGCAGCGTGCCGGCGACGTCGTCGACCAGCTCGCGCACGACCACCGCGACCGACCACCCGTCGAGCACGATGTGCTCGAACGTCAGCACCAGGGCGGCGTCCTCGTTCTCCTCCTCGGCTCCAGCTCCGCTCCGCTCCGTGTCGCGCAGGTGCACCAGCGCCACCCGCAGCAGCGGCGGGCGGGCGAGGTCGAAGCGCTCCGCGCGCTCGGCCGCGACGACGTCGTCGAGGGCCGCCGGGTCGGCGCCGCGCAGGTCCACCTCGCGCCACGGCAGCGTGACCTCGCGGGCGATCGCCTGGACGACGCGGCCGTCGGCCCGCTGCGCGAAGCCCGCCCGCAGCTGCGGGTGGCGCTCCGGCAGCCGCCCGGCCGCGGCCCGCCACGCCGCGGCGTCGACGGGTCCGCGCAGGCGCACGACCTCCTGGACGGTGTAGACGTCCGAGAGGGCGGCGTGGACGAGGAAGCCCTCCTGCAGCGGGGAGGCCGGCCAGACCTCGTCCCAGCTCTCATCGGACAGTCCGTCACCCAGTGCCGCGCGGGCCGTGTCGTCGAGCTCGACAGTCACCGCGGCGGGCGCGGTGGTCTCCTCCCGCACCCCGGCCTCGCGCGCCAGCGCGGCGACGGTCCGGTGGGTGAAGATCTGGCGCGGCGTGATCTCCAGCCCGGCGGCGCGGGCACGCACGACCAGGGAGACCGACAGAATGCTGTCGCCGCCGACGGCGAAGAAGTCGTCGTGCACACCGATGCCCGGCACGGCGAGCAGCTCGGCGAACAGGGCGGCCAGCATCTCCTCGCGCGGGGTGCGCGGCGCGGTGCCCTCGATCTCGGCGGCAGGGTCGGGAGCGGGCAGCGCCGCGCGGTCGAGCTTGCCGCTGGGCAGCGTGGGCAGGGCCGGCACGGCGACGACCGCGGCCGGCACGAGGTGCGCGGGCAGCCGGTCGCGCAGGTGCTCGCGCACCGCGGCCGTGACGGCGGTGACGTCGCGGAACGGCGCCGGCGTCGACGTGCCCGCCGGGCCGCCGCCGCGGAACGCGGGGCCGTCCCCGAAGAGGACCTCGAAGCGCGTCGGCTCCTCCGGGTCCCAGGTGGCCCGGGCCCGGTCGGGAGCCAGGGCGATCAGGTCCTCGGGGTCGGCCGCCGGGACGTCGGGGAGCGGGGTGCCGTCGACCCCGGCGAGGGCCTCCAGGTCGGGGGTCAGGCGCGCGTTCGGCACGCCGACGAGCCGGACGGCCGGCCACGCCGCCAGCGCCGCCCGCACCTCCTCCACCGACCCCGTCCACCGCACCTCACGTGCGTGATCTTCCGTGCTATCGCTCGGAAGATCACGCACGTGGGGGTGGAGGACCGCGTGGTAGCGGTAGCGCGAGATCTCGTCGTGGAACGGGGTGCGCTCCAGCTCGACGTCGGCGGCGAGCCCCAGCTCGACGGCGACCGCGCCGAAGAAGCCGGGGTCGACGAGCAGCTCGGGCTCCCACGCGACCGACGCGTCGACCGCGCCGCGCAGCGCCGCGTCGTCGGTCCCGGGCGCCGCGCGGGCGACCTCCACGCCCGCGCGCAGCGTGCGCAGCAGCCCCGCGTGCCGGACGTCGCCGACGAGCAGCGAGCCGCCGGGGGCGAGCAGTCCGGCCGCGTCGTGCAGGACGCGGCGCAGGTACTCGCCGTCGGGGAAGTACTGGACGACCGAGTTGATCACGATGGTGTCGAACGGCCCGCCCGCGACGCCGGCCACGGCGTCCGCCGCGCGCGTCTCGAGCACGACGCGGTCCGCGAGCACCGGGTCCGCCGCGACGCGCCGCCCCAGCGCGGCGATCCCCTCGGCGGACAGGTCGACGCCCACGTAGCGCTCGACGTGCGGCGCGATCTCGGTGAGCAGCAGGCCGCTGCCCACGCCCACCTCGAGCACGCGCGACCCGACCGGCAGCGCGCGGATGCGGGCCACCACCGCGTCGCGCCACACCCGCATCTGCGCGCGGGGGATCTCGGCGCCGTCGTAGGTGGAGTTCCAGCCGGCGAAGCCGTCGTCGTCGGCCGCGTAGAGGACCTCGTGCAGGTCCTCCCACTCGGCGACGCGGTCGTCCCCGGCCCCGCCGAGCGCGGGCACGACGTACCCCACGAGCGCGCGCCCGCCCGGCAGGTCCTCCCGCACGACGACCGCGGCCTGTGCGACCGCGGGATGCGACCGCATCGCCGACTCGACCTCGCCCGGCTCGACGCGGAAGCCGCGGATCTGCACCTGGTCGTCGGTGCGCCCGAGGAAGTCGAGCACGTCGCCGTGGCGCACGACGAGGTCGCCGGTGCGGTAGAGCCGGTCGCCGGGCTCGCCGAACGGGTCGGCGACGAACCGCTCGGCGGTGAGCCCGGGCCGGCCCAGGTAGCCGCGCGCGAGGCCCGGGCCGCCGATGTAGAGCTCCCCGGGCTCGCCGTGGGGCACCGGCGCCAGCGCGGCGTCGAGGACCCGGGCGGTGGTCAGCGGGTCGGGGACGCCGATCGGCACCGAGGCGCCGTCGAGGGCGTCGGGGTGGCTCTCGCCCAGGGTGGAGTTCACGGTGGCCTCGGTCGGGCCGTACGCGTTGAACATCCGCCGCCCGCGCCCCCACCGCGCGACCAGCTCCGGCGCGACGCGCTCGGTGCCGGCCAGCAGCACCCCGGCCGGCAGGTCGACGTCGTCGGGCAGCGCGGCGAGCAGCACGGGCGGCAGGATCATGACGGTCACGCCGTGCTCGTGGAGGTACGCGGCGAGCTCGGGCACCGGCGCGCGCAGCTCGCTCGGCACGACCACGAGCCGCCCGCCCGAGAGCAGCGCCTGGCACAGCTCCCAGAAGGCGACGTCGAAGCCCGGCGACGCGAAGGCGAGGACGTGGTCGTCCGGGCCGACGCCGAGCCGCTCGGTCTGCGTCGCGACCAGCCCGTCGACGCCCGCGTGCGTCACGAGCACGCCCTTGGGGCGCCCGGTCGACCCGGACGTGTAGATGACGTAGGCCAGCCCGTCGACCGCGACGTCGGGGTCGAGCGGCGCGGGCGCCGCGGCGGCGACGTCGAGCTCGTCGAGGACGAGCGCACGGTCCGCCCACCCGGCCGGGAGCTCGCCGCGCAGTGCCGCGGTCGTCAGCAGCACGGCGGGCGCGGCGTCGTCGAGGACGAGGCGGACGCGCTCCGCGGGCTGGTCGGTGTCGACGGGCAGGTGCGCGGCCCCGGCGCAGAGCACCGCGACCTGCGCGACGACCGCGTCGACCGAGCGCGGCAGGGCGACCCCGACGAGACGCTCCGGGCCGGCCCCGTGCGCGACCAGCCGCGTCGCCAGGCGGGCGGCGCGGTCGGCCAGGGCGTCGTAGGTCAGGGACTCCTCGCCCATCACGACGGCGACGGCCTCCCCGCGCCGGGCGACCTGCTCGGCGAAGCGGTCGGGCCAGGTCCGCCCGACCCCCACCCGCGGGCGCCGGTCCGCGTCGAGGGTGCTCACGAGCCGACGGGCCGGTGCCCGGCGTGGTCCACGGCGCGGGCCTGCGCGGAGAGCGGCAGGTCCGCGGTCCCGTCCGCCCCGCGCGGGTGGGGCGCGGGCTCGACCTCGCCGGGCGGCGGCGCCCCGACGCGGTGCCCCAGCAGGGAGGCGACGATCTCGCCCGCCCGGACCGCGGTCGTCGAGAGCAGCGTCGAGCTGATCCCGTGCGTGTGCTCGGTCGCGCCCTGGACGTAGACGCCGGCGCGCAGCGTCGGGTCGGTGGTCAGGCGGTAGTCGCGCTCGACCAGCAGCTCGCCGTTCTCCGCCCGGCGGCACCACGTCCCGGTGTCGCCGAGCAGCGTGGTCGGGTCGATCGCGCGGTAGCCCGTGGCGTAGACGACGACGTCGGCGGGCACCGTCTCGTGCTCGCCGGTGGGCAGGAACTCGATCTCGACCTCGATGTCGGCCCCGCCCTGCGCCGGCTCCCGCACGCCGGACACCCGGCACGCCCCGTGCACGTGCAGCCGCTGGGTCCCGGCGACCTTCTCCTGGTAGGCGGTGCCGTAGAGCTGCTGGATCAGCTCGGGATCGACCACCGAGTAGTTCGTGTTCGCGTGGTAGTCCATGAGCATCTGCTTGACGTCGCCCGGCGCCGCGTAGAAGTGGTCAACGGCCTCCGGGTCGAAGATGCGGTTCGCGAAGGACGTGTCGTCGGCCGGGCTGTAGCCGTACCGGGAGAACACCGAGTGCACCTCGGAGTCCGGGTAGCGCCGGTGCAGGTGGTCGGTGGTCTCGGCCGCGCTCTGGCCGGCGCCGACGACGACGAAGCGGCGCGGCGCCCAGGCCGCCTCGTCGGCGTCGACCGCGGCGAGCCGGTGCAGCAGCTCGCTGTTGTGCCAGATGCGCGGCCCGCGGGCGACGCCGGTCGGCACCGTCGGCACCAGCCCGGTGGCGAGCACGAGGTTGCGCGTGCGCACGACCCGCGCCTCGTCGGTCGCGACGTCACGCAGCACGACCTCGAGCTCGTCGACGTCGTCGGACGGGCCCCGCACCGGCCGCACCGCGACCGCCCGGGTCCCGTACGACACGAGGTGCCGGACGTCCGCGGCGCACCACTCGAGGTAGTCGTGGAACTCCACCCGCGACGGGAACATCGTCTTGGTGTTGATGAAGTCCGCGAGACGGCCCCGGCTCTGCAGGTAGTTGAGGTACGACCGCGGGCTCGTCGGGTCCCGCATCGTCACGAGGTCCTTGAGGAACGACACCTGCATCGTGGCGCCCTCGAGCAGCATGCCGCGGTGCCACCCGAACGCCGCCTGCTGCTCGACGAACGCCGCCCGCAGCCGGCCGTCCGCCCCGGCACGCTCGTTGTGCTCCTCCACCGCCAGCGCCAGCGCGAGGTTCGAGGGCCCGAAACCGATGCCCAGGACGTCCAGGGTGTCCGTGCCCGCTGCGTGGCTCATCGCTCTCCTCGGGACATCGTGCGACGAAGTGAGGGCAGCCTCACCTAATCAGGCCGGTGCCCGGGGCGACAGGGGGCGAAACGTCCGGGTCGCGGCTCAGGGCGTGCCGTAGACCCGCGCGAGCTCCGGGGTGACCTGGTCCAGCGCGAAGGGCAGGCTCAGCGGGCTCGAGAAGCCCAGCGCGCCGGCGACCGGCGACGCCTCGTCGCCCAGGAACGCGACCCGGTCGGCGCGCACCGCGCCGAGGTTCGCGAACAGCGGGTTGGCCAGCACCGTCTGCGGGGGCACGCCGAGCACCGCGACGCCCTGCTGGTCGAGGCGGCCAAGTTGCTCGGTGGACAGCGTCTCGGTGGTCTCCTGCACGCCGAGCCCGAGGCCGGTGAACAGCTGCGTGCGGGCGTCGTCGCGGCCGAGCAGGTTGTACTCGCCGGAGGCGACCAGGGCGACCGCGATCGACTTGCCGGCGAGCTGCGGGTTCGCGGCACGGGCGTCGGCGAAGCGGCGCTCGACGTCGCCGACCACCTGCTCGCCGCGCTCGGGCACGCCGAGGGCGCGCGCGGTGATGCGGGTCTGCTCCTGCCAGGGGGCGGCGACGTTCTCGACCGGGTCGGCGACGGTCGGCGCGATCTGCGAGAGCCGGTCGTAGGTGGCCCGGTCCATGTAGGAGTAGACGCCGAGGATGAGGTCGGGCTGGAGCGACGCGACCTTCTCGATGTCGATCTCGTTGCCGCCGACCATCTCGGGGCGCGCGCCGTTCAGGGCCTGCTGCGCCCACGGGCGGGTGGTCTCGTCGAAGGCGCCGATGAAGTCGCGGACGCCGACGGGGACGACGCCCAGCGCGAGCGCGAAGTCGGCGTCGTTGTAGCCGACGGTGACGACGCGCTGGGGCCGTGTCGGGATCGTGGTCTGACCGAAGGCGTGCTGGACGGTCACGGGGAAGCCCGGCGTGGGGCCGGCGGCCGGTGCCTCGGAGCCCCCGGACCCGCACCCCGCGAGCAGCAGGGCGAGGACCGCGGCCAGGGCGGCGGCGAAGCGGACGGGCACGCGGGACATGAGCACTCCGTGGATCGTCGGTCACCAGATCGTGATCGTTAGGAGGGCAGGCTCACCTAAGTCGAGCCGTACGTCAATGTGTCTTGTCTGTCCCGACTCGTCCCATCGGCACCACCATGGGCGTTCCGGCCACCGGGTCGGGCACGACCCGGGCCTCGAGCCCGAACACGTCGCGCACCGTCTGTTCGGTCAGCACCTCGTGCGGTGTGCCCGCGACGGCGATCTCGCCGCGGTGCATCGCCACCAGCCGCTGCGCGTACCGCGCCGCGAGGTTGAGGTCGTGCAGCACCATCACGACGGTCCGGCCACGCTCGCGGTGCAGCCGCTCGACGAGCTGGAGGACGTCGACCTGGTGGGCGAGGTCGAGGAACGTCGTGGGCTCGTCGAGCAGGAGCACCTCGGTGCCCTGGGCCAGCGCCATCGAGATCCACACCCGCTGGCGCTGCCCGCCCGAGAGCGTGTCGAGCGTGCGCCCGGCGAACCCGGCCATGTCCGTCCAGTCCAGCGCCTCGGCGACGGCCCCCTCGTCCTCGCGCGACCACTGCCGGAACCAGCGCTGGTGGGGGTGGCGCCCGCGGGCGACGAGGTCGGCGACGGTGATCCCCTCGGGTGCGGTGGGGTCCTGCGGGAGCACGCCGAGGACCGTCGCGACCTCGCGGGACGGCACGGAGTCCAGGCGGCGGCCGTCGAGCAGGACGTGGCCGTGGCGGGGCGCGAGCAGCCGCGCCAGCGTGCGCAGCAACGTCGACTTGCCGCAGCCGTTGGGGCCGATGACGGCGGTGACGGTGCCCGCGACGACGTCGAGGTCGAGACCGTCGGCCCCCCCGACGACGACGGCGTCCCCGTAGCCCACGCGCACGCCCTCGGCGTGCAGGCGGACCCGCTCGGCGTCCGCCGCCACGGGGTGGACGGCGGGTTCGGTCTCGGCACTCACGCGGAGTCCTTCCTCGTCCGGCGGACCAGCAGGTAGAGCAGGTAGGGCGCGCCCAGCACGACGGTCACGACGCCGACGGGGACCTCGCCGCCGAGCACGGTGCGCGCCACCAGGTCGCCGCCGACCACGAGCAGCGCGCCGACGACGGCCGACGCCACCAGGGGCGGGCGCGAGCCCCCCGCCAGGCGCAGCGAGACCTGCGGCACGACCAGCGCGACGAACCGGATCGGCCCGGCCGCGGCCGTCGCCGACGCGGCGAGCACCACCGCGAGCCCGAGCAGCAGCACCCGCGAGCGGTCGACCCGCACGCCGAGGCCGCGGGCGGTGTCGTCGCCGAGGTCGAGGGCGTCGAGACGGAACGCGAGGGCGACCGCGATCGGCACCGCCACGGCGAGCACCACCGCCACCGGCACGACGTGCTCCCAGCCGCGGGCGTTGAGCGACCCCCGCAGCCACACCATCGCGAGCCCGGCCTGCTGGATGTTCGCCAGCACCAGCAGCCACGACGTCACCGACACCAGCGCGACGCTGATCCCCAGCCCCACGAGGATGAACCGGAACGCGTCGAGCCCCTGCCGGTAGGCGAGGACGACGACGAGCGTCGCCGCGAGCAGGCCGCCGACCAGCGCGGCGAGGGGCAGGCCGAGCGCCACGAGGATGCCGACGGCCGAGCCGCCGGTGCCGCCCAGCACGAGCACCGCGAGCGCGGCGACGGCCGCCCCGTCGGTGACGCCGAGGACGTCCGGGCTGGTCAGCGGGTTGCGGGCGACGCCCTGGGTGATCGCGCCGGCGACGCCCAGCGCGGCCCCGACCAGCGCCCCGCACAGCACCCGGGGCAGCCGCAGCTGCGTGACCACGAACGTCTCGCCGCGGCTGCCGCCCCCGGCCAGCACCCGCAGGACGTCGCCGACGGAGATCGGGTAGTCCCCGCGCCCGATGCTGATCGCGCCCACGAGCACGAGCACGGCGGCGGCGACGAGCACGAGGGCCGCGCCGCGGGGACGCCAGACCGCCGACACCGGACCGGCGCGCAGCGGGCGCCGGCCCGACACCCCGGTCGCGGTGCGGGTCGGGGCGCTCACAACCGCACCGACCGTTTGCGGACCAGGGCGATGAAGAACGGCGCGCCGACGATGCCGAGCACGATCCCCACGGCGAGCTCGCCGGGGCGCACCACCACGCGGCCCACGACGTCGGCGGCCAGCACGAGCACGGCGCCCACCACCGCGGCGAGCGGGAGCAGGCGCCCGTGCGCGGGCCCGACGAGCGAGCGCACGATGTGCGGCGCGATGAGGCCGACGAAGCCGATCGGCCCGCTGACCGCGACGGACGCCCCGGCGAGCAGGGTGATCGCGGCGAGACCGACGACCCGGGCGCGGGTCACGTGCTGCCCGAGCGCGCGGGCGCTGTCCTCCCCGAGCGCCAGGACGTCGAGCGCGCGGGCGTTGGCGCCGGCCAGGACCAGCCCCGCGACCACGAACGGGAGCACCTGCAGCGTCAACGCGGCCCCGCGGTCGTCGAGCGCGCCGGCCGCCCAGAAGCGGTAGGCGTCGAGCGAGGGGCCGTCGCCGAGGACCAGCCCCGAGGTGATCGCGAGCAGCAGTTCGGAGACCGCGAGCCCGGCCAGCGCCAGCGTCACCGGCGTGGGCCCGCCGCGGCTCGCGGCGCCCAGCGAGAAGACGATCAGTGCGGCCAGCGCGGCGCCCGCGAAGGCGAACCAGAGGTACCCGTAGACGTCGGTGACCCCGAGGATCGTCGTCGCGAGCACGACGCAGAAGGCGGCACCGCCGCTGATGCCGAGCAGCGCGGGGTCGGCGAGCGGGTTGCGGGTGTGGCCCTGCATGAGTGTACCCGCGACGCCCAGGGACGCGCCGACCATGAGGCCGAGCAACGTGCGCGGCAGGCGCAGCTCCCGGACGACGATGTCGGCGGGCGAGCCGGTCGGCGCGACCAGCGCCTGCCAGACCTGCCCGAGCGTGGTGGGCCCGGACCCGATCGCGATGCTCAGCGCGACGCAGACCAGCAGCGCGCCCGCCGCGAGCCCCAGCGCGAGCCACGGCCGGGTGCGCCGGCGCACCGGTGCCCGCGCGACGGCCGTCGGGACCACGGCGCACCTCTCGATCGACTCCTGGTGTGCTTAGGCGAACCTAACAGGAGCGCGGGGAGCAGGCCGAACCGTCGAGATCGTTCACCGGCGGACGGGTGTGGTCGGGCTCACGCATCCGCTAGCGTCCTCGGCGGCGCAGGACCCACCACGGAGGAGACGAGATGGCGGACGCGGCGACGGCCGGGCCGGTGTTCCGGCTGATGTACTCGAGCCACCTGCGGATCCCCGAGCACGAGCGCAAGGCCGAGCTCGGCGCGATCTTCTCCACCGCGCGGTCGAACAACAAGCGCCGGGACGTCACGGGTGCCCTGCTGGTGTGGCACGACAGCGTCGTCCAGGCCCTCGAGGGCGACGAGGCCACCGTCCGCGAGCTGTACGAGACCATCCACCGGGACACGCGCCACGAGCGGATCACGCTGCTCGAGGAGGGCACGGTGCCGGAGCGGACGTTCGGGCGCTGGTCGATGGCACGCGTGTCGGACGACGACGACGAGCCCGACATCCCGCTGCTCATGAACCGCGACAAGGGCGGCATCTCCCCCGCCGCCCCGCGCGCCACCACCCCCGAGGAGGACGCGGTCGTGGCGACGATGCGCGAGTACGCCCGGGGGTCGGCGCAGCCGGCCTGACACACCGCGCCAGCCGTCACCTTCTCGCCCTGCCGGTGGCATCGAGAGACCGGATCAGCGGCTGTCCGTCGCGCCCAGTGTGAGTTGACTGGGGCTTCTGGGTCGATGACGACCCGGGAGCGCGACGGGGGGAGCGGCTGTGGCCGACGTCAACGACAGGTGGTCCGGCGGGATACTCGATGAGATCAGCGTGCGGTCGGAGGCACGAGAGCCGGTATCAGACTCGACTCTCGGCATCTCCGTTCCGTCGACGCCCGAAAGAACGACTCCGAAGAACCGGCTCGTCACCATCGGCGACTCACTGACCCACGGTTTCCAGTCCGGGGCGATCTACAACACCGGGCTGTCCTATTCCGCGACCATCGCCTATGAGCTGGGCTGGAGAGACTTCACCTACCCGCGCTACGGTGGGCCGGGCGGCGGCTTGCCCTTGAACATCGAACTGCTCCTGCGCCATCTCGTGGACAAGTATGGCAAGAAGCTGTCGTTGTGGGAGGCGCCACTGGCCGTCTTCGACGTGCAGCGCTATCTCGACCAGAACGAGGACTACTGGGAGCGAGGAGACGGCTCGCACTACCTGAAGGAGTCGTCGGCCAGAAATCACGCACTCGCTGTCTTCGGCTACGACATCCGCGACGCGCTCGAATGGACAGCGAACAAGTGCATCGAGGAACTGGGGCGGAGCCCGTCATCAGATCGCTACTGGAGCCTCGTGCCCGACAACGCGATCCACCGGGCGGCTCTACGCGTCTTCCCGACCGGTGACAGCTCCGCCCGCGACAAGACGCTCCTCGATCTAGCTCGCGACTTCGGCGACGAGGTCCACGGAGACGCGACCGCAGGGATCGAGACCCTTGTGGTGTTCCTGGGCGCCAACAACGTACTACCTACCGCACTGCATCTCGACATCAAGCCGAGTGGCGACGACTACCAAGACCTCCACAAGAAGAACGAGTACACGATCTGGCGGCCGAGTCACTTCAGCGCTGAACTGAAGCTCCTCGCCGAAGAAGTCCGAAGCGTCAAGGCTCGCCATGTCATCTGGTGCACTGTCCCCCACGTGACCGTCGTCCCGGTGATGCACGGTGTCGGCACGAGAAAGACACGCCGGGGCTCGCGGTATTTCCCGAACTACACCAGTGTCTACATCGCGGATGCCGACTTCGACGAGGACCGCGATCGGAACCTGACCGACGAGGACGCCCGTCTCATCGACAGCGTGATCGATGAGTACAACGATTCGATCACCGAGGTCGTGCGACGTGCGCGGGCCGGCGACGGCGACGAGACGCCGCGGGACTGGCACCTCCTCGACGTCGCGGGCCTCTTGGACCGCCTCGCGCAGCGTCGCTACATCGCAGACCGTCGTGCCAGGCCGGAATGGTGGACGCCGTACGAAATGCCTCCAGCCCTGGCTGATCTGCGGCCGACGGTCACGTCCGAGTACATCGAGGCGACCGAGTGTGGAGGGCGCGCACGTGGAGGGCTGTTCTCGCTCGACGGGGTGCACCCCACGACCGTCGGCTATGGACTGATCGCTCAAGAGATGATCGACATCATGTCGAAGGCGGGTGTGGTGTTCCGTACCCAGAACGGCGACGAGCGTCGCGGGCCCGTCAAGGTCGACTTCGAGCGGCTACTGATGCACGACACCTTGGTGAGCCGGCCACCGGCCAACCTGTACGGAGGCCTCGGCACGCTGCAATCGATCTACCACCGCTTCCCTGTGATCGGCCGCGTCCTGCCGCACTGATCACCCCCGGGATCGCCCCTCCCGGCCGGGGCGGCCCTCGGCGACCTGCCGCACTTCGGTGCCATCGCCGTATGGGGCGTCACCTGGATCGTGCTGGGCGCGACGCTCATCGCGTCGCCCCGGGCGTGAGCGTCCCGGACGCACACGGGCCCGGCCCCCCGATCGGTGGGGCCGGGCCCGTGGCGTCGGTGCGAGGTCAGAGGTTCACGGTGAGGTGGTTCCCGCTGACGTTGTCGTTGAGGATGTTGGTGCAGGTGAGGTTGAGCAGGTTCGAGCCGCCGACGGGCGCCTGCGCGAGGGTGTTGGCCAGCGAGTCGCCGCTGATGTCGCCGTTCGCGGTCGCCTCGCCGCCGGTGACGTTGCAGTCGTTGTCGGAGCTCGAGTGCGACTCGTGGTGGTCCGAGTCGTGGCTGCACTCGGTCGCGGACGCGAACGGCGCGGCGGCGAGCAGGCCGGCGGCGACGCCGACGGTCACGACGCCCATCTTCTTGAACACGTGGACTCCTTCGGGTGCGTGTCGGGGGAGCGGGACGGTCCGGCACCTCAGCAACGGCCGTCCCCGTCGTCGCGCCGGGCCGGTGGGACCCGCGGTGACGCGACCACTCAACGAGGGGGGTCTCGACGGGGTTACGCACCGGGGTCGAGAACTACTCTCCGTCGAGATGACCCGTCGACGTCGTTCTTGCTCCCACGATCGCGCACCCTCAGTGCTCTCTTCGGACCAGCGAGAACGCTGAGGACGTGAGTGCTTCCGGCCGAGCAGGTGGTGACGCAGCGCACAGGACCGTCCGGCGCCGAACGAGCTACGCGACGGCGCGCACCGACGCCGGGGCCCGGACGGCCGCGCGGGCCGGCGCGACGGCCGGCCGCATGCTCCGCCCCGGCAGGACGACGTCGCCGACGACCTCGGCGTCGGCGGCGAGGCGCACCGCGGTCGGGCCGACGTCCGTGCCGCGGGCCGGCACCACGACGAGCTGCGCGCCCGGCGCCGCGGGCGCGGGCAGCACGAACCCGCCGTCATCCGTCGTGGCCACCGGTGTGCCGCCGACACCGTCCCGGTCGACCACGGTCACCGTCGCCCGGGCCGCTCCGAGGTCGGGGCCCAGCACGCGCCCGGACAGCTCCCCGGCCGCGGCGTCGTCGCGGAGGTAGCCCCGCACCCCGGCGAGGGCGACGACCGCCTCGTGGAGACAGCGCAGCTCCCGCACGACCGGGCCGTCGGGTCGGCGCGCGACGAGGTCCCCGACGGCGCGGGCGGTGGCACGCGGGACAGCGGGGTCGGGGACCCCGAACCGCTCGACCAGCCGGGCGAGGTGGTGCGCGGCACCGCCGTCGCCGCCGGACCCGGGCGGGAGGGCACGGGTGGCGCGGGCCAGCCGGGCCGCGTGGTGCGCGACGGTGGTCCAGCCGGCCACGCGGCGGCGGGTCTCGCGGTCGGGCACCACCAGCAGCGTGCGGGTGAGCGGGTCGGTGACCGTGAGCATCTGGTGCACCGCGGCGTCGAGCGACCGCGCGTCGGCCCCGAGATCGACGCCGGGCGCCGGGTGCCGCAGCCACGTGTCGACGTCGTCGAGCAGCATCGTCAGCCGCTCGACCATCACGCGCCGCGCACCCGCGGCCGCGTCGCGCGCCCGCGTGGGGACGACGAGCAGCGCGACGACCGCCCCGAGCGCGCCGCCGAGCAGCGTCTCGCCGAGCCGCAGGACCATGAGGCCCGGCGTGAAGCTGCCGAGCAGGGAGTACAGCTCGCCGACGAGCAACGTGATGAAGAAGATCATCAAGGCGTACGACACCTTGAAGAGGTAGAAGCCGAGGAAGACGCTCACGAGCATCACCGGCACGGCCACCGCGGGCGAGCCGCCGGTGAGCGCGGCCAGCGGGATCGCCGCCACCAGCCCGATCATCGTCCCGACGACCCGGTGCCCGGCCTTCCGGACCGTCTCGGCCGCGGTGGCCGTCCCGGTGAACGCGAGGAACGCGGCGAGGACGGCCCAGTACCAGCGCTGGCCGGAGACCGCGTCGCCGAGCGCGACCGCCAGCGCCGTCGCCAGCCCGACCTGCAGCGCCTGCCGCGTCGTCGGGCTCAGGCGCGCGACCCAGGAGGACGGCACGGTCCCGTCGACCGCGGCGTCACGCATCGCCGCGACGGTGACGCCGGAGCCGGGCAGGAAGCCGCCGAAGAGCTCGACGGCGGGGCTGAAGGGAACGTCGGAGCCCTCGTGGGCGTCGGAGCCGCGCACAGCGGCGGTCCACGCCTCCCGCGCGTCGAGCAGCCCGCCCACGGCCGCGCGGACAGGCGCCGCGCGGTCGCCGTCGAGCCCCGCGGCGGCCGCCGCGGCCCGGTCCCAGTGCCCGGCGCCCAGCAGGCCGAGGAGGTCGCGGACGTCGGCGGTGCCGTCCCGCCCGGCCAGCCGCCGGACGGCGTCGACGACCGCGCGCGTGGCCAGCTCCCCGTCGATGACGGCGTGCCGCACGGCGCGAGCGTGGGCGTCGTGGGCCACCGCCCCGGGGCTCGCGAGCTGGCCCTCGAGCATCAGCGCGGCCTCGGTGAGCGCGGTCAGCCGGTCGTGCAGCCGGTCGGCGACGCGCTCGTCACCCGGCGCGTCGAGCAGCTCCCCCGCGGCCGCGACGGCGCCCTGCACCCGCGCGGTGAAGGCGCGCACGGTGCGGCGCAGCACGCGGTCGTGGCGCACGGGCAGCACCACCAGCGACAGCAGCGTGGCCCACGCGAACCCGACGCCGACGGCCAGCAGGATCGCGGGCACCTGCTCGGGGCGCAGGCCGAGGAACAGGGCGAAGAAGTAGCCCATGAACGTGACCATGCCGCCGATGAAGTACCGCGGCCCGTAGCGGCGGATGACCACCGCCACCATCATGACCAGCACGAACGTCGCCAGCGACAGCACGCGGACGCGGTCGACGAGCAGCGCGGTGCCCATGCCGGCGAGCAGGAAGAGCGACATCACGCCCAGCGTCGCGGCCCGTCCGCGGCGGGTGGGGTCGGCGACGCCGAACGCGGCCATCATCGCGATGACCCCGCCGAGCATCATCGGTACGAGCGCGCTCGGCGCCCCGACGAGGTGGGCGACGACGAGCTCGACCACCAGCGCCGACCCGACCCCCACCGTGGCCCGCCCGGCCGCGGAGAGGCGGACCAGACCCGGGTCGGACGCCACCAGCCGGAGACGCCACTCGTGCAGCTGCGCGACGACGCGGGATAGTTGCACACGCTAAGCATATGGTCCGTCGCCGCCGGTGGCCCGCCCACGCGACGCTCCTCACGGGCGGCAGACTGGCCGCCCGTGGACGACGTCGACGCCCTGCCCCTGACCGGAGAGCGCACGGTGCCGGGCCTCGACGTCGAGAACTACTGGTTCCGGCGCCACGAGGCGGTCTACCGCGCGCTCGCCCCGGGGTGCGCCGGGGCGGTCGTGCTCGACGCCGGCGTCGGCGAGGGCTACGGGGCGGCCCTGCTGGCGTCGTCGGCGCGGCGGGTGGTCGGGCTGGAGCTGGACCCGGCCGTCGCGGCGCACGTGGCCCGGCGGTACGCGACGGTGGACGTGGTCCGGGCCGACCTCCAGGCGTTCCCGCTGGCCGACCGCAGCGTCGACGCCGTGGTGACGCTGCAGGTGGTCGAGCACCTCGG
This sequence comes from Actinomycetospora chlora, assembly GCF_039542135.1. Taxonomy (NCBI): domain Bacteria; kingdom Bacillati; phylum Actinomycetota; class Actinomycetes; order Pseudonocardiales; family Pseudonocardiaceae; genus Actinomycetospora; species Actinomycetospora chlora. The sequence goes on along the minus strand of NZ_BAABHO010000038.1, from coordinate 31,340 downwards.
GGACCAGCCCGGGTTCCTCGCCGAGTGCGCCCGCGTCCTGCGTCCCGGCGGGCGGCTGCACTGCGCGACGCCCAACCGCCTGACCTTCTCCCCCGGCGCGGGCCCCGACGACCGCCCGCTCAACCCGTTCCACACCCGGGAGCTGACGGGCGCCGAGCTGGCGTCGCTGGTCACCGGCGCCGGCCTGGAGCTCGAGGCCGTGCTGGGCCTGCACCACGGGCCGGCGCTGCGGGCGCTCGACGCCCGCCACGGCGGCTCGCTCATCGACGCCCAGATCGCGCTGGCCCTGTCCGGCGATCCCTGGCCGGCCGACCTGGCCGCCGACGTCGCCGCCGTGACCGCCCACGACTTCGTGCTGCGCGCCGGGGACGTCGACGCCTCGCTGGACCTGCTCGTCACGGCCGTGCCGCCGCGTTGAGACACTGCCCTCCCGAGCGTTGGGAGGGCGTGCGTGACCCGGGAGCCGGTGGGGACGTTCTGCCTGGTGCTGCACTCGCACCTGCCGTGGCTGCTGCGCCACGGCGCCTGGCCCGTCGGCGAGGACTGGCTCTACCAGGCGTGGGCGCACTCGTACCTGCCCGTCGTCGAGACGCTCGAGCGCCTCGCCGGCCGCGGCCGGCGGGACCTGCTGACCCTCGGCGTCACCCCCGTCCTCGCCGCCCAGCTCGACCACCCGGCGGCGCTGCGGGCGATGCACACCTGGCTCGCGGACTGGCAGCTGCGGGCTCACGAGGCCCACGTGACCGACCCTGCGCTGTCCACCCGCGAGCACCGCGCGGCCGCGCACGCGCTCGCGGTCTTCGAGCGCGACTGGCGCCACGGCGCGTCGCCGGTCCTGCGCCGGCTCGGCGACGACGGCGTCGTCGAGCTGCTCGGCGGGCCCGCGACCCACCCGTTCGCGCCGCTCCTGCCCGGTCGCGTGCGCCGCTTCCTGCTGGACGCCGGGCTGCGCGACGGCGCCCTGCGGCTGGGCCGGCGGCCGGCGGGCATCTGGGCGCCGGAGTGCGGCTACGCGCCGGGCCTGGAGCAGGACTACGCCGCGGCGGGCGTCGAGCGCTTCCTCGTCGACGGACCGGCGCTGCGCGGGGACACCGCCGCCGCGCACCCCGTCGACGGCACCGACGTGGTCGCCTTCGGTCGCGACCTCGAGGTGACCTACCGCGTCTGGTCGCCGCGGGCCGGCTACCCGGGCGCCGCGGACTACCGCGACTTCCACACCTACGACCACGCCACCGGCCTCAAGCCCGCCCGCGTCACCGGCCGGCGCGTCGCCCCCGGGGCCAAGTCGCCCTACGACCCCGACCGCGCCGCGGCGGCGGTGGCCCGGGACGCGGCGGACTTCGTCGACGTCGTCCGCACGCGGCTGGACGACCTGCGCGCGCGGCGGGGACGACCCGGGCTGGTGGTCAGCGCGTTCGACACGGAGCTGTTCGGGCACTGGTGGCACGAGGGCCCGGCCTGGCTCGAGGCCGTGCTGAGCGCGCTGCCCGAGGCCGGGGTGCGGGTGACGACCCTGCGCGGCGCGGTCGAGGCCGGGCACGTCGAGGAGCCGGTGGTGCTGCCGGCGTCGTCGTGGGGGTCGGGCAAGGACTGGCGGGTGTGGGACGGGCTCGCGGTTCGTGACCTCGTCGCCGACAACGCCGACGTCGCCCGCCGCCTGCTCGCCGCGGTCGACGGGGCGCCGGCGACGGCCGGCCGCGACGCGACCCTCGACGCCCTGGCCACCCAGGCGGCGCTGGCGCTGTCGAGCGACTGGGCGTTCATGGTCACCAAGGACTCCGCGGCGCACTACGCCCGCCGCCGCGCGGCGCAGCACCGCGACCGCGTCCGCGAGCTGACCGACCTGCTCCCGGCCGGCCGGCACGCCGAGGCCGCGGCCCGCGCCGCCGCCTTCGCGGCCCAGGACGACCCCTTCGGCCGCCTCGACGCCCGCGCGCTGCGCCGCCACCCACCCGGTGACCGCGGTCGCACCACCCTTACCTACTCCGGAGTAGGGTCGCTCGCCTGAGATGTCAGCCTGGCGTCCACGCTGACGCTCAACGTCAGGAAATCCGCCTCGATCTTCGACGTGAGGGGCCGCCGGTGCGGGTGCTGATGCTGTCCTGGGAGTACCCGCCGGTCGTGGTCGGCGGATTGGGACGCCACGTGCACGCGCTGGCCGAGGCGCTCGGGGACGCCGGGCACGACGTGGTCGTCGTCGCCCGCCACCCCGCCGGCACGGACGCCGAGACCCACCCCACGACGCTCGAGCGGGTCGGGCCCGTCCGGGTGCTGCGCGTCGCCGAGGACCCGCCGCACCTCGAGTTCGTGCGCGACCTCGTCGCCTGGACGCTCGGCATCGGGCACGCAATGCTCCGCGCGGCCCTGCCGCTGCTGCGCGACTGGACCCCCGACGTCGTCCACGCCCACGACTGGCTGGTCGCCCACGGGGCCATCGCCCTGGCCGACCTCACCGGCGCCCCGCTCGTCGCGACCCTGCACGCGACCGAGGCCGGCCGGCACGGCGGCTGGCTCTCCCAGCCGCTCAACCAGCAGGTGCACTCCGTGGAGTGGTGGCTCGCGCGACGCGCCGACACCGTCGTCACGTGCTCGGCGTCGATGCGCGGCGAGGTGTCCGGCCTGTTCGACCTCGACCCCGACGACGTCGCCGTCGTGCACAACGGCATCGACCCGTCCGGCTGGTCCCGCGCGAGCGGGCGGACCGACGGCGCCCCGACCCTGCTCTACCTCGGCCGCCTCGAGTGGGAGAAGGGCGTCCACGACCTCGTGGCCGCGCTGCCGGCGATCCGGCGCGCCCACCCCGGCACGCGGCTGCTGGTCGCCGGCACCGGCTCGTGCAGCGACTGGCTGGCCGAGCGCGCCCGCGCCGCTCGCGTCCGGCGGTCGGTGCGCCTGCTCGGGCACGTCGACGACGCCGTGCTGCGCGAGCTGCTCGCGACGGCCGACGCCGCCGTGCTGCCCAGCCGCTACGAGCCGTTCGGCATCACCGCGCTCGAGGCCGCGGCGGCCGGGGCCCCGCTCGTGGCGTCACGCGCGGGCGGGCTGGGCGAGGTGGTGGTCGACGGCGTGACGGGCCTGTCGTTCGACCCCGGCGACGTGCCCGGCCTCGCCGCGGCCGTGGTGCGCTGCCTCGACGACCCGGGCGCCGCCGCCGACCGGGCCCGGGCCGCCCGCGGCCGGCTGGCCACCGACTTCGCCTGGCCCGCGATCGCACGGCACACCGCCGACCTCTACGCCGCCGCCCGCTCCGGCCCGCCCCGCGTGCTCGGCCGCCCCAAGATCCCCACCGGGAACGTCTTCGGCTCCGTGTGACCGAGAGCCGTCACGGGCCGCACTGACGTGTCGGGAAGTACGGGACCCCGAACGTCCCCGCTCGGCAGGATCGATGAGGCAGACTCGGCCGGGGTCACCGGACTCGGTCACGACTCCCACGCGAGTCCCTAGTCGTCGTCGCCCACCTTGTTGTAGAAGCTGAAGGTGACGGTCGCCAGATCGTCGGACCCGACGGTCTCGACGTTCCTCATCTGGACGGCCATGACGAACGGCCCGGGATACGACGAGTTGTGCCTCGGCACCATGAAGTCCACCGACTTGGAATCGTCAAGGTCGGAGGTGTCCTCCGTCGCACCTTCGTAGAAGTAGGTGTTTCCAGAGATGTGCACGCGCTTGTCCGACTCGGCGAGGGCGTACATATCCATCTCCACTCGGCACTCACCACCCCACTTGACCGCAGGAATGTTCAGAGGAACCCAGGTCGGGTCCCCGACTCGCAGTTAACGGTCCAGCTCGTGCACCGTGTGCGTCCACTCGTCCGAGCCGAAGTCCTCGGCGTCCTTGCCGTCGACGCGCACGGTCCCTGAGAGGTCTCGATAGTCGGTCATCTTCTCCCCCTGTACTCGGTGGTCACCACGCCGGCGACCATCGATGAAATTAGGCACCGAACCGTGGGGAAACCACAGGATCGCGAACAAAGGGGAAGAAGTGACTATGTGTCGACGTCCATGGCCTTTCCCGACCGTCGTCTTCACCCAGAAGACGGCCGGCCTTCCAGGCTTGGTAGGTAAGATGCGATACGTCGTATCGTCTCTGGGGGCTTCCGTAATCGCCCGGAAGCTCCCAGCATCCGCCCGGAAGGCCGCCGCGTCCGATTCGGTGCAATGACCGCACGCGCCGTCCTACTCAGAGCCCGACCATCGCCTCTTTCGGGTGCGGGCTGCACCGACCGTGGCCGGACCCCAGTCATGTCGGGCGGGCCGGCTCCCCCGCCGAGGTGCCGGGGGCACCGTCCGTGGAGGCGGCCGCCTGGCCCGCCGCCAGGGCCGTCTTGCGGGCGATGTCGGCGAGGGCCTCGCGCTGCGCCGCCGCGGCCTCGTAGTCGGCCATCCGGTCCCGCACGACGCGGGCCGGGGCCCCGACGGCCACCGCCCAGTCCGGGACGTCGCCCCGCACCACCGCGTGGGCGCCGAGCACGCAGCCGCGCCCCACCCGGGCGCCGCGCAGCACGGTCACCTTGGTGCCGATCCACGTCTCCGGCCCGACGCGCACCGGCGACTTGACGATCCCCTGGTCCTTGATCGGGGCGTGCACGTCGGCGTAGCGGTGGTCGAAGTCGCAGACGTAGATCCAGTCCGAGAGCAGCGTGGCCTCGCCGAACTCGATGTCGAGGTAGCAGTTCACGGTGTTCTCGTTGCCGAACACCGCCTTGTCGCCGATGCGCAGCGAGCCCTCGTGGCACCGCAGGCGGGTGTGGTCGCCGATGTGAACGAACCGCCCGATCTCCAGGCGCCCGAAGCCCTCGCGCGCCTCGAGCGACACGCCCTTGCCCAGGAACACCAGCCCGTGCAGCACGATGTGCGGCTGGCGCACGCGGACCTTGAGCATCCGCCAGTAGCGCACCAGGTAGAACGGCGTCCACGCGCGGTGGCGCACGATCCAGCGCAGCGAGGCCCACGTGAGCAGTCGCGGCTGGCGCGGATCCGACCTCACGGACACGAACCCTACGATCGCCCCGTGTCCCGCCCCGGCCCGAGGGTCCCGCCGACCGCGGCGGTCGTCGGCAGCGTCAACCTCGACCTCGTCGCGCGGCTGGAACGCCTGCCCGCCGCCGGGGAGACCCTGAGCGCCCGCGGCGTCACCCGCGTGCCCGGCGGCAAGGGCGCCAACCAGGCGCTCGCCGCCGCGCGGCTGGGCGCCCGGGTGCGCCTGTTCGCCGCCGTCGGCGACGACCCGCTCGCCGGCGAGGCCCTCGCCCTCCTGCGCGACGCCGGCGTCGACCTCGCGGCCGTCACCGTCGCCGACGGCCACCCCACCGGCACGGCGATGATCCAGGTCGACGACGACGGCGAGACCACCATCGTCGTCGACGCCGGCGCCAACGCCGCCCTCACCGTCCGCGCCGGGGATCTCGACGCCGACGTCGTCCTCACCGTCCTCGAGGTGCCCGACGAGGCCGTGGCCACCGCGATGGCCGCCCCCGGCTTCACGGTGCTCAACGCGGCCCCCGCCCGCGCCGTCCCCGGCGACGTCCTCGCGGGCGTCGACCTGCTCTGCGTCAACGCCACCGAGCACGGCGTGCTCGCCGCCCACGCCGACCTCGACGGTGTCGCCGCCGTCGCGGTCACCCACGGCGCGGCCGGGGCGGAGCTGCGCCGTCGCGGGCGCCTGGTCGCCCGCGCCGCGCCCCCGCGCGTCGACGCCGTCGACGGCACGGCCGCCGGCGACGCCTTCACCGCGGCCCTCGCCCTGGCGCTCGCCACCGGCCTCGACGACGACGCCGCCCTGCGCCGCGCCTGCCGGGCCGGCGCCCTCGCCGCCACCCGGTCCGGTGCGCAGCCGTCGCTGCCGACGCTCGCCGAGGTGGACGTCCCGTGATCCCGCTGGTCGTCGACACCGACCCGGGTGTCGACGACGCCTACGCGATCGCGCTGGCCGCCCGCGCCCCCGAGGCCGACCTGCGGGCCGTGACGGCCGTGTTCGGCAACGTGGACCTGCCCACCACCACGACCAACGCCCGCCGGCTGCTCGGCATGCTCGGGCGCGGCGACGTGCCCCTCGGCGTCGGTGCGGACCGTCCGTTGGTCCACCCCGTCACGCAGCGTGCCGCCGACGTCCACGGCGACGACGGGCTCGGCGGGGTGGCCGAGCGCTTCGGCCCGCTCGGGCCGGAGCCGGCCGGGCGGGCGCTCGACGTCGTCGCGGGCGTCCTCGAGACCTCGTCCGAGCCCGTCGTGCTCGCCGCGATCGGCCCGCTCACCGACGTCGCGCTGCTGCTGGCGACGCGCCCGGACCTCACCGGGCGGATCGGCCGGCTCGTCGTCATGGGCGGGTCGGTCGGCATCGGCGGCAACGTCAGCGCCGCCGCGGAGTTCAACGTCTGGTCCGACCCCGAGGCCGCCCGCCGCGTCCTCGTCGAGGAACGGGTGCCGACGACGCTGGTGCCGCTCGACCTGACCCACGTCGTCACCGTGGACCGCTCGTGGCTCGAGGCGCTCGCCGCGTCCGGCCCGCTCGGCGAGGCCCTGGCCGCGACGCGCCACGTCTACGGACACGGGGAGGCCCTGCGTGTGGACCGCGTCCCCATCCACGACGCGGTCGCGCTCCTGGAGGCCGTCGTCCCCGGGACGCTGGCGACCGTGCCGCTGGAGCTCGAGGTCGACACGTCGCTCGGCCCGTCACGGGGGCTCGTGCTCGCCGACCGCCGCGGGCGCGCCCCCGGGGGTCACACCGTCGACGTCGCGGTGCCGGACGGCACCGACGTCGACGGCGTCCGCGCGGCGCTGCTGCGGCGGCTGAGCGGCGACATGCCCGTCCGGCCGCGCGGGTAGCCCGCCGCATGACCGAGCCCGAGCAGAGCGACGAGATCCCCGAGGAGCCCGACCTGGGTGCGAGCGTGCAGCTGGAGTCCGGCGAGACGCTCGACGGCCGGCCCGGCACCGACGGCCTCGACGCGGGCGTCGTCGCCCCGAACCGGCCCTTCGGCCTCGACGATCCCGACACCACGCCCGAGGGCCAGCGCGAGCGCGAGACGATCGACGACCGCCTGGCCCGCGAGATCCCCGACGACACCGGCGGCGCGGCCACCGCGCCCGGCCCCGAGCTCTCCGAGGGCGAGATCGGGTCCGAGGCCGGCCAGGGCCGCAGCGGGCGCCTCGCGGCGGCCGAGCCCGACCCCGACCAGGTGCCCGGACGGTCGCTGGCCGCGATCGACGAGGGCATCTCGGGGGGCGCGGCGTCCGCGGAGGAGGCGGCGATGCACGACATCACCGAGGACGAGCTCGTCGACCTCGACGACCCCGGCGAGCCGGTCGACGGACCCGACGTGCGCCTGCGCGGCGACGACGTCGACCCCGCGAGCGGGGTCCCCGAGAACCGGCTCTGACACCCGGCACACCGCGGCCCGGCACCGATCCGCTCGGTACCGGGCCGCGGTGCGTCGGTCAGCTGTCGGCGTGCTCCCGACAGGTGTCGGCCTGGGCGCGGGCCTCGAGACGCTCGTCGTCGATCTCCCGGCCGCACACCCGGCAGCGGCCCCAGGTGCCGTCCTCGATCCTCTGCAGCGCCGCGTCGATCTCGGCCGCCTGGCGCTCGCTCTCGTCGGCGAGCCCCTCGCGCTCCATCGTCTCCTCGACCTCGGAGCCGTAGTCCCCGGGGTGCTGGCCGAGCGCGCCCTCCTGCTGCACGGACACCTCCGGCTGGTGCTCCCGCGACCAGGAGCCCATCTCGCGCAGGCGGTCACGCTCCTCGGTCAGCACACGGCGCGCCTTCTCGGCATCCATGGAGCTCACTGCCTCCTCGAACTCGGGTCGGAGGTCGCGGATACCCGGTCGGTGACCGCCTCGCACACGTAGGCCTCCGGGCCGGTCGCGAGGCGGGCGAGGACGACGGTGGCCTCCTCGGCGCCCGCGAGCTTGAGCCGCGGCCGCAGCGCGTTCGGGTCGACGTCGAGGCCGCGGACGAGGATCTCCACGCGCCCGACGTCGCGGGCAGCCAGCGTCCGGCGCAGCGTCTTCTCGGTGTAGCGGCCGTGCTCGAGCACCCGGAACGCCCGGACCCCCGGCGGCCGGGCGTCGCCGGAGAGGTACGCGAGGTGCTCGTCGAGGCGCCACAGCCCGTGCCGCGCGCCGTAGTGGCGCACGAGGCCCGCCCGGACGACCGCGCCGTCGGGGTCGACGATCCACTCCCCCACCGGCGCGACCGGGCAGTCGTCGTCCTCGTCGTCGGTGAGGTCGAACCCGCCACCGCGGGTGGCGAGCACCGTCGCCCGGCGCCGTGCCGTCGCCAGGCCGGGCGACCACAAAGCGGCCTCCCGCACGCGCCCGTCGAGGCTGACGATCTCGATCTCCCCCGCCCAGGGCGCCAGCGCCGGGTCGAGCCCGGGCGCCGTCGACACGACGAGATCGTGGTGGATTTCCTGACGTCGGACGTCAGCGTGGACGCCACGCTGAGACACCAGGGCCAGCTCGTCGAGGGGTGGGGTGAAGTCGGCGGGACGCCAGGTGCGGCGGCCGGCGGCGGTGCGGCGGGCCGGGTCGGCGACGAGCACCGTGCCGCGGGTGACCGGCGCGAGGGCGTCGGCGCGCACCAGCGGCACGCCGGGCACGTTGACCCGCGCCATGGCCAGGCGCACCGGGTCGAGGTCGGAGCCCACGAGCCGCGACGCCGTGTGCCGCAGCGCGTCGAGCTCGGCGCCGATCGAGCACGTCACGTCGTGCACGTCGCGCCCGGCCAGCCGCGCGGCGCGGTGGCGGGCGACCGGCGCGGCGGTGGCCTGCTCCGCGGCGTCGGCGGTCAGCAGCCACCCGTCGGGCACCCGCCCCCGTGCCCGCTCCTGCAGCAGCGCCGTCTCCAGCACCGGCGCGGCCCGGTCGCCGAGCCGCGTCCGCAACATCGAGACGGCCTTGAGCCGGTCGCCGGCGAGCAGCGGTGCCGCCCCCGCGACGGCGTCGCGCCCGGCGTCGGACGCCAGGTACGCGACGTCGTCGAGCGTGAAGCGGTACGTCAAGGTCAGCTCGAGAGCGCCACCGGGTCCGGCGGCCGCACGCCCGTGACCAGCGCGTTGTAGAACAGCGAGCGCGGCACCACCCGCGACAGGCGCGCGTCCAGCCGCGACAGGCGCTGCCAGGTGCGGTAGGCGAACATCGCCCACCCCATGCCGAGGCGCTCCGGCGGCACGGCGGCCTCGAACGTCCGCACCGGCCACCCGAACACCGCGGCGGTGAGCTCCTCGGTGACGACGCGGACGTCGACGGCGCCCGCGGCGTGGGCGAAGCGCTCGAGACGGTCGGGGTCGAAGACGTGCTGGTCGACCACCGACTCCAGCGCCGCGGCCCGCGACGACTCGTCGAGCTCGGCCGGCGGGCGCAGCCACGACGCCGGCGCGAACCGCGTCGTCGCCCACCACGTCGCCTGCCCCAGCTTGCGGGCGTAGAGGTCGCCGATCCGCGTCGGCTCGCCGGCGAACACGAACCGCCCACCGGGCCGCAGCACCCGCAGGATCTCGCGGAACGCCGTGTCGAGGTCGGGGATGTGGTGCAGCACCGCGTGGCCCACGACGAGGTCGACCGACGCGTCGGGCACCGGGATCGTCTCCGCGTCGGCCACCCGGCCCTCGACGTCGAGGCCGAGTCCCGCCGCGTTGCGCGTCGCGACCGCGACCATGCCCGGCGAGAGGTCGGTGACCGTCCCGCGCCGCGCGACGCCGCCCTGCATGAGGTTGAGCAGGAAGAACCCGGTGCCGCAGCCGAGCTCGAGCGCGTGCTCGTACGGGCCGGGATCGGGTGACACCGCCCGGAAGCGGTCCACCGCGAACGTCGTGCAGCGCTCGTCGAACGAGATCGACCACTTCTCGTCGTAGGTGTCCGACTCCCAGTCGTGGTAGAGGACGTTGGCGAGCTTGGGGTCGTCCCGCGCCGCGTCGACCTCGGCCTGCGTGGGACTCATCGGCCGAGGAACTGGGCCTTGCCCGGCCCGTTCTCGACGAACGACCGCATGCCGATCGTCTGGTCCTCGGTGCCGAACAGCGCCGCGAACACCTCGGACTCGAACGTCAGGCCGTCGCGCAGGTCCATGTCCAGGCCGCGGTCGATGGCCTGCTTCGCGGCCGCCAGGGCGCGCGTCGGGCCGTTCGCGAACTGCGCGGCCCAGGCGTGGGCCCGGGTGTAGACCTCGTCGGCGGGCACGACCTCGTCCACGAGGCCCAGCTCGAGGGCCTCCTTCGCCTTGACGAAGCGGCCGCTGAAGATGATGTCCTTCGCCTTCGCCGGGCCGACCAGGCGCGCGAGCCGCTGCGTCCCGCCGCCGCCGGGGATGATCCCGAGCAGGATCTCCGGCTGGCCGACGGTCGCGTTGTCGCCGGCGATGCGCCGGTCGCACGACAGCGCGATCTCGAAGCCGCCGCCCAGGGCGTAGCCGGTGATCGCGGCGACGACCGGCTTGGGGATCTCCGAGACGGCGCCGAACCCGCGCGACAGCTCGTGGGTGCGCTCGGCCATCTCGGCGTACGAGAGCTCGGCCATCTCCTTGACGTCCGCGCCCGCGGCCAGCGTCTTCTCGCCGCCGTAGACCACGACGGCCCGGACGTCGGCGCGGCTGGTCGCCTCCGCGGCCACCTCCGCGATCTCGAGGTTGACCTGGCGGTTCACCGCGTTCATCGGGGGGCGGTCCAGGCGGATCGTGCCCACCCCGCCGTCCACCTCGAGCCGCACGAACTCCGTCACTCGACGAGCCTCCTCGATCGGTTCCTGGGTCGGCCGGACACTATCGCCGGACCGCGGTGAAGCGCCGCCGCCGGCTGGAGAGCTCGAGCGGCTGCCCGAACGTCGCGGAGAGGTTCTCCGAGGTCATGACGTCGTCGAGCAGCCCCTGGGCGACCACCCGGCCGTCGCGCATGAGCATCACGTGGCTGCAGTTGGGTGGGATCTCCTCGACGTGGTGGGTCACCATCACCGTCGCGGGGCCGTCCGGGTCGGCGGCGAGCTCGCTGAGCAGCTCGACGAGGTCCTCGCGGGCCCCCAGGTCCAGCCCGGCGGCGGGCTCGTCGAGCAGCAGCAGCTCGGGGTCGGTCATCAGGGCCCGCGCGAGCAGCACGCGCTGGCGCTCGCCGGTCGAGAGCGTCCCGTAGGCGCGCCGCGCCAGCGCCGACACGCCCATGATCTCGATGAGCCCGAGCGCGCGGCGGTCGTCCTCGTCCTCGTAGCGCTCCCGCCAGGTGCCGAGCACGCCGTAGCCCGCGCTGCGCACGACGTCGAGCACCGGCTCGTCCGACGGCACCCGCCCGGCCAGGTTCGCGCTGGCCAGGCCGATGCGCGGGCGCAGGTCGAACACGTCGACGCGGCCGAGCCGCTCGCCGAGCAGCTCCACGGTGCCGGTGGTCGGGTGCATCTCGGCGGCCGCGAGGCGCAGCAGCGTCGTCTTGCCGGCGCCGTTGGGGCCGAGGACCACCCAGCGCTCGTCGAGCTCGACGGTCCAGTCCAGGTCGGCCAGCAGCTCGGTGCCGCTGCGCCGCACCCCGACGCGGTCCATCCGGACCACGGTGTCCGGGTCCGCCGCCCGCTCGATCGTGCCCTCGGTCACGCCGGACGCCTGCGGTCCGGCTCCGGCCTGCGGGTCCCGGTACGTCACGACCGCCATCCTGACGGATCGGCCCCCGCGACGGGCGACGGGCCCGGGGGCGATCGGGCACGATCCCCCCACGATGGCGAGCACCCTCCCCGACCTCCCCGACGCCCGCGGCACCCACCTCGACGGCGACGTGCTGCGCGCGTGCGTGCCGGCGACCCCGAGCGCCGAGGCGGTGGAGCTGTGCCTGCCCGCCGAGGGTGGCGAGCGCCGCGTCGAGCTCGCCGGCGGGAGTGACGGCTGGTGGCGCGGCGAGGTCGGCGGGATCGCCCCGGGCACGGCCTACGGCCTGCGCGTGCACGGGCCCTGGGACCCCAGCCGGGGCGTGCGGACCAACCCCGCCAAGCTCCTCGTCGACCCGTGGGCCCGTCGTGTCACCGGCAGCGTCACCGCGCTCGCCGAGGCCCGCGCGTACGCGGGCTCCGACCCGTTCGGCGAGCGGCGCAGCGACGTCGACTCGGCCCCCGTGGTCCCCCACGGCCTCGCCACGGCCCCCCTGGACGACGCCGCCGGCCCGCGGCCGTCGGTGCCGTGGGCGGACACCGTCGTCTACGAGACCCATGTGCGGGATCTCACGATGCTCCACCCCGACGTCCCCGAGCACCTGCGCGGCACCTACGCCGGGCTCGCGCACCCGGCCGTCGTCGAGCACCTCGCCCGGCTCGGCGTGACCACCGTCGAGCTGCTCCCGGTGTTCGCGCACGCCGACGAGCCGTCGCTGCTCGCCCGAGGTCGCCGCAACCACTGGGGCTACTCCACGCTGGCGTACCTCGCCCCCCAGCCGCGCTACGCCGCGACACCCGGCCGCGAGGTCGAGGAGTTCCGCGCGATGGTCGCGACGCTGCACGGCGCGGGGCTCGAGGTCGTGCTCGACGTCGTGTTCAACCACACCTGCGAGGGCGGCGCCGACGGGCCGTCGCTGTCCTGGCGGGGTCTCGACGCCGCCGGCTGGTACGCCCTCGACGCCCACGGCCGCGACGTCGACCTCACCGGGTGCGGCAACACCCTCGACCCGGCCTCGCCGCTCGTGCGCGCGCTGACCCTGGACTCGCTGCGCCACTGGGTGACGACGATGGGCGTCGACGGCTTCCGCTTCGACCTCGCGTCGACCCTCGGGCGCCCCCGCGGCGGCGGGTTCGACCCGGCGGCGCAGCTGCTCGCCGACATCGCGTCCGACCCGGTGCTCTCGCGGGTCAAGCTCATCGCCGAGCCGTGGGACGCCACCGGCGAGGGCTACCGGGTCGGCGGCTTCCCGCCGGCCTGGGCCGAGTGGAACGGGCGCTTCCGGGACGACGTCCGCGACTTCTGGCGCGGCCACGGTCCGCTCTCGGCCATCGTCACGCGCGTCGCCGGGTCGTCGGACCTCTACTGGCCGGCCCGCACCCCGGCGGCGTCGGTCAACTTCGTCACCGCGCACGACGGCTTCACCCTCGCCGACCTCGTCGCCTACGAGCGCAAGCACAACGAGGCCAACGGGGAGGAGGGCCGCGACGGCACGGACGACAACCGCTCGGCCAACCACGGCGTCGAGGGCCCCACGTCCGACCCGGCGATCCTCACGCTGCGCGCCCGCCAGGCCCGCAACCTCCTCACGACGCTGCTGCTCTCGGCGGGCACCCCGATGCTGCTCGGCGGCGACGAGCTGGGGCACACCCAGCACGGCAACAACAACGTCTACTCCCTCGACGACGAGACCTCCTGGCGCTCGTGGGCCCACCCCGACCTCGTCGACTTCGTCGCCCGCGCGCTGGCCCTGCGCCGCGCGACCCCGGCGCTGCGGCGCACCGACTTCTTCTACGGCCGCGCCGACACCGACCCCGACGGCGCCGCCCCCGACGTCGCCTGGCTGCACCCCGACGGCCGCGAGCTCACCGAGCCCGACTTCCACGCCCACGGCCGGACGCTCGTGGTGCGCATCGACGGCGAACCGGCGCTGCTGCTGGTGCTGCACGCCGGCGACGCGGCGGTCGACGTGCTGCTGCCCGACGCCTTCGGCGACGCCGCCTGGGCCCCGGTGCTCGACCCGGGCACGCCCAGCGGCGCCCCGCCGTCGACCGACCCGCTCCCGGCCGGCGGGACGCTGACCGTCCCGGGCCACACGGCGCTGGTCCTCCGCGCGACCCCCCGCGGCTGAGCTCGGTGGCGAACCCCGCGCTGAGCGCGGGTTCCGTCACCGAAGCCGGCGGCCCGCCAGGGTCCGGCGCAGCGCTCCGAGGAACGCGTCCGGGTCCTCGTGCAGCTCGTACCAGTGGGTGCGCAGGACGACCCACCCGGCGGCCGCGAGCGCGGACTGGCGTGGTCCGTCGCGCAGGAACGCGCGCAGGTCCCGGTGGTACGCCCACCCGTCGATCTCCACGACCACCTTCTCGGCGGCGAAGACGAGGTCCCCGAGGACCGGCCCGAACCCGGGCAGCACGATCTCGGCGTTCGCGCCCCAGCCCGTGATCCCCGCGCCGCGCAGGAGCCGGTGGGTCCGTCGCTCGGCCTCCGAGCGGGCACCGCCGTCGGCGAGCGCCAGCAACCGCTGCGCCCGGACGGCCCCGTGACGACCCGGCCGGCGCTCGTGGGCCGCGTGCAGGGCCGCCAGGTCCACCCGTCTCCGCAACAGGGCCCGGTCCACGAGCCGCGAGCCGTCCTCGAGACCCAGGCACACCGCTGCGTCGAGCACGGTGACCGCCCGGGTCGTGATGCGCAGGCCGTTCAGGCTGGTGCGATCGGCGGGTGCCACCTCGGCACGGAGGACGCGCACGCCGGGGCGTGGCCGTGGCTGGTGGTCCCGGCCGACGGCCACCTCCACCTGTGCCGGCGCGACGTCGAGGAAGCCCCACCACCACGCCGCGGACCGCCCGACGAGCACGGCATCGTCGCCGAGGGACAGCATCGCCGCCCAGGTCCGCGACGTCGGGGTGTCGTCGTGCTCGCCGACCCGGTAGACACGCGGCCCTGCCGACCACCAGGCACGGGACGCCACCCGACGCCCGACGGCGTCGTCGCTGAGGCCGGCCGCTCGGGCCTGCGCGAGGGAGACGACGCCGGCCTGGCGGCGCACCTGGCGGCGGAACCTGCTGCGTTGCTCTGAGGTGCTCACACCCGGGTTCGACGCAGCGACGGGCCGGACGGCTCCCTCGCCGTCGACGACCTCGGTGACGAACTCCGCGCTGAGCGCGGGATCCGTCACCGAGGATGCACTAGGCCGGCAGGACGACGCGTCCCAGCTCCGCCGGGGCGGCGAGGAGGTCGTGGCGCGGCAGGACCCGCACCGTGTAGCCCAGGACCCCGGCGTGGGGCAGGGCGACGACGGCCTCGAAGCGGTGCGAGCCCTCGGGGCCCGGGCCGATCGGGGTCATGGCCTCGACGGTCGCGCCCGACAGCTCGTCGGCGTCGTCCGCGCGTCCGACCACCGCCTGGACCAGCACCTCGTCCGGGGAGAGGCCCCCGAGGGCGACCTCGGCCCGCACGGTCATGGGGGCGCCGAGCACCGGGGTGTCGGCGCCGCCGGAGGCATCGACCTCGGCCACCGACACCGAGTCCCACGCCGCGTCGAGACGGGCGCGGTAGGTGGCGAGCTCCTTGGCACCGGCGAAGGCGTCGGCCACGACGCGCGCCGCCGACCGGGCCGCCGGGACGTACCACTGCTCGACGTAGTCGGTGACCATCCGCGTCGCCTGCACCTTCGGCGACAGCGTCGCGAGCGTGTGCCGCACGAGCGCGGTCCAGCGGTCCGGCACGCCGTCGGCGCCGCGGTCGTAGAACAACGGTGAGACCGTCGACCCGAGCAGCTCGTAGAGCGCGTTGGCCTCGATGTCGTCGCGGCGGTCGGGGTCGTCGACGCCGTCGGCGGTCGGGATCGCCCAGCCGTTGCGGCCGTCGTAGAGCTCGTCCCACCAGCCGTCGCGCACCGAGAGGTTCAGCCCTCCGTTGAGGGCCGACTTCATCCCCGACGTGCCGCACGCCTCCAGCGGACGCAGCGGGTTGTTGAGCCAGACGTCGCAGCCCCAGTAGAGGTAGCGCGCCATCGACATGTCGTAGTCGGGCAGGAACGCGATGCGGTGCCGCACGGCGGGGTCGTCGGCGAAGCGGACCATCTGCTGGATCAGCCGCTTGCCGGCCTCGTCGGCGGGGTGCGACTTGCCGGCGATCACCAGCTGCACCGGCCGGTCCGGGTCGAGCAGGATCGCCTTGAGCCGCTCGGGGTCGCGCAGCATCAGCGTCAGCCGCTTGTAGGTCGGGACGCGGCGCGCGAAGCCGATCGTGAGCACGTCGGGGTCGAAGACGCGCTCGGTCCACGCCAGCTCGGGCTCCGACGCGCCGCGCTGGAGCCACGACGCCCGCACCCGCCGGCGGACCTCCTCGACGAGGCGGCGCCGCAGCGTCCCGCGCATCTCCCAGAGCAGCGCGTCGGATACCCCGAACAGCTCCGGGCTGCCCGCGGCGGACGCCCCGGCGGTCAGCCCGGCGATCTCGCGCGCGGTCCAGGTGGGGCCGTGGACGCCGTTGGTCACCGAGCCGATCGGCACCTCCGGCGCGTCGAACCCGCCCCAGAGCTGCTGGAACATGCCGCGCGAGACCTCGCCGTGCAGCTGCGAGACCCCGTTGCTGCGCTGCGCGAGGCGCAGGCCCATGTGCGCCATGTTGAACATGTCGCCGGCGGGCTCGCGGCCCAGCGTCAGCACCCGGGCGGGCTCGATGCCCGGCAGCATCTCGGCGGTGAAGTAGTGCTCGACCAGCCCGATCGGGAAGCGGTCGATGCCCGCGGGCACCGGCGTGTGGGTGGTGAAGACGGTGCCGGCGCGGACGGTCGCGAGCGCCTGGTCGAAGTCGAGCCCGGCGTCGGCGACGAGCTCGCGGATGCGCTCGAGGCCGAGGAAGCCGGCGTGGCCCTCGTTGGTGTGGAACACCTCGGGCGCCGGGTGGCCGGTCAACGCGCAGAAGGCGCGAACGGCCCGCACGCCGCCGATCCCGACGAGGATCTCCTGGCGGATGCGGTGCTCGGCGTCGCCGCCGTAGAGCCGGTCGGTGATCTGGCGCAGGTCGGGGTCGTTCTCCTCGATGTCGGCGTCGAGGAGCAGCAGCGGTACCCGCCCGACCGACGCCTGCCAGACGCGCGCCCGCAGCGTGCGGCCGCCGGGCATCGCGACGCCGACGAGCAGCGGCGTGCCCTCGGAGTCCTGGAGCAGGTGCAGCGGCAGCCCCTGCGGGTCGAGCGCGGGGTAGTTCTCCTGCTGCCAGCCGTCGAGCGAGAGCGACTGGCGGAAGTAGCCGGAGCGGTAGAGCAGCCCGACGGCGATCAGCGGCACGCCGAGGTCACTGGCGGCCTTGAGGTGGTCGCCGGCGAGGATGCCGAGCCCGCCCGAGTAGTTCGGGAGCACCTCGCTGACGCCGAACTCCATGGAGAAGTAGCCGACCGCGCTCGGGCCGTCGCCGGTGCGCGTCTGGTACCAGCGGGGCTCGGCGAGGTAGCGGCGGAGGTCCTCGGCGCGCTCCCGCACGCGGTCGACGAACGCGGGGTCCTCGGCGAGCTCGGCCAGCCGCTGCGGGCGCACCTCGCCGAGCAGCCGGACGGGGTCCCCGTCGACCGCCCGCCAGGCCGCCTCGTCGACGCCGGCGAACAGGTCCTGGGTGGGCCCGTGCCACGTCCAGCGCAGGTTCGTGGCCAGCTCCTGGAGGGGCGCGAGGGCGGCCGGGAGCTGGGCGCGGACGGAGAAGCGACGCAGAGCCTTCACGCGGGCGAACCCTACGGCGCGGCCCCCGACGCGCCGCGCGGTGCCCACCCCTCCTGGATCGATTCGATGACTACGCTGCGCCGCGTGAGCGCGCTGGGGAGATGGTGGCGGTCCGGACGACGTCCCGAGGGGGCGGACCACACCGGTGAGCAGCAGATCGTCGGGACGGACGGGGCCAGCGCGCCGGCGTTCGGGGAGAGCTTCCCGCCGCGGTACGACCCGCGGTACGACCCGCGGTACGACTCCCCCGCCGACCGCGCCGAGGAGCGGACCGAGCAGCGGGCCGAGGAGCCGGCCGAGGTGACCACCGGCCCGCCGTCGACGGGGTGGTGGCGCCGCCGCCGCGGCTGGGGCCCGGCCCACGACGTCGAGGTCGGCCCGCCCCCGCCGCCCGACGCCCGCCCGCACGGCCCCACCACCGGCGGCTTCCCGGTGCCGGGCCGCCCCGGACCCGCCTCCGGCCCGTTCCCGGCGGTCACCGACGTCGCCCCCTCGGGGCCGTTCGCCGCGCCGGACCCGGCCGGGCACCCCACCCCGGGCCCGTTCCCCGCGCCCGACGAGCCCGCCACCGTCGACCTCACCCCGTCGCACGGCTTCCGCGCCGTCGGGTCGGACATGCCGGGCCTCGACGGTGCGGGACCCGACGGGGCCGGCCCGCCGGCGCCGTCGCTGCCCCCGTGGCGCCGCCCGGCCACCCCGCCGTGGGGGATCGCCACCGGCCGTCCCTCCGGTCGCTCCGCCCCGGGCACCTCGCCGACCTCGGCGGACGCCGCCGCATCGATTCCGTCCGTTCCGGGTAGCGGACGCGACATGAGCTCGCCGTCGGACCGCGACCCCGACCTGCCGTCCGGGCGTGCGGCCGCCCCGGAGGCCGTTCCGGACACCCCGGAGACCCCGCAGCCCGAGGCCGAGGTCGACGCCGGCACCGGGCCCGCCGCCCGGGGCGACGCCGCCGCCTGGTTCTCGCCGCGCACGCCCTACGCGCCGCTCGCCCCGGCCACCGAGTCGTCGGAGCCCGAGCCCGAGCCGCCGTCGACGACGGTGTCCGCCGGCCCGGCGCCGGAGAGCGACCCCGGCGCGTCCTGGCGCGCCACGGCCGCGGGCGCGGCCGGCCTGGGCACCGCGGGCGTGCTCGCCCGCGCGACCGACGCCGGGTCCGACGACCGCACCGACCTCTCCGGCGACGTCTCCGGTGACCGCGACGCCGCACCCGTGTCCCCGGGACACGGGTCGACCGTCCCGGCGACCCCTGACGCCACCGCCGCGACGACCGTGACCCCGGCCGCCGCGCCGACCGACCCGGCCACCAGCGAGCCCGCCACCGGCTCCCCGGCGCCGGGCGTCATCGCCGACGACGACCCGCTGGGTGTCGGCCCGCTACCCGACCCCGAGCCCGACCCCGACCCCGTGACGGTCGAGCCGGCCGGCGCCGACGTCCCGGCCGAGGAGCCCGCGGACGCCCCCGCGACCGACCCGACCGCCACCGACCCGGCGCCCGTCGACGAGGCGCCGGCCGCGAGCACGGCCAGCCCCGCCCCCGGGATCCCTGCCGGGGCCATCGACCCCCGTGACCTGCCCGAGGGCCGGATCGGGATCGACGAGGTGACCCCCGAGGTCTCGGGCGGGCGGTTCCCGTCGAAGGCCGTGGTCGGCGAGGTCGTCCCGGTCGAGGCGACCGTGTGGCGCGAGGGCCACGACGCGGTGGCCGCGACGGTGGTCTGGCAGCGCTGCGGCGCCGCGAGCCACGGCCAGGCGCGCGACGCCAGGATTCCGTGCGGCGACGAGGCGCCCCGCAGCACCCGCATGGTCCCGACCGGCCCGCTGACCGACCGGTTCGCCGGCCAGGTCGTGCCGGACGCCGAGGGCCTGTGGAGCTTCCGGGTCGACGCCTGGAGCGACCCGTGGGCGACGTGGCGGCACGCGGTGGAGGTCAAGGCCGACGCCGGGCAGGGCGCCGCCGAGCTGGCCAACGACCTCGAGTCCGGTGCCCGCCTGCTCGAGCGGGCCGCCGAGGGCATCGAGCAGCGCCTGCGCGACTCGCCGCGGCACGCCGACGACGCGCCGGCCACCGAGCGCACCGGCGGGATCGCGATGCCGCCCGTGCTCGACCTGGCCCGCACGCTGACGCGCGCCGCGGAGGGGCTGCGCGACACGAGCAAAGAGCTCCCCGCGCGCCTCGGGCTCGCGCTCTCCGAGCCCGTGCACCGGACGATGACCGAGCACCCGGTCCGCGAGCTGGTCACGCAGGGCGCGACGCACCACGTGCAGGTCGAGCGCTCGCTGGCCCTGACCGGGGCCTGGTACGAGTTCTTCCCCCGCTCCACCGGCGGCTGGGACGAGGACGGCAAGCCCGTGCACGGCACGTTCGCCACGGCGACCGCGCAGCTCGACCGGGCCGCGGCGATGGGCTTCGACGTCGCCTACCTGCCGCCGATCCACCCGGTGGGCAGGGTCAACCGCAAGGGGCCGAACAACACCCTGACCCCGGGTCCCGACGACGTCGGCTCGCCGTGGGCGATCGGCTCCGCCGACGGCGGTCACGACGCGATCGACCCGGCGCTGGGCACGATCGAGGACTTCGACGCGTTCGTCGCCCACGCCCACGACGTGGGCCTCGAGGTGGCGCTGGACCTCGCGCTGCAGTGCGCCCCGGACCACCCGTGGGCGGCGGAGCACCCCGAGTGGTTCACGATCCGCCCCGACGGGACGATCGCCTACGCCGAGAACCCGCCGAAGAAGTACCAGGACATCTACCCGGTCAACTTCGACACCGACCCCGAGGGCATCTACGCCGAGGTCCTGCGGGTCGTCCTGTACTGGATGGAGCACGGCGTCCGCGTGTTCCGGGTGGACAACCCGCACACCAAGCCGCCGAACTTCTGGAACTGGCTCATCGCCGAGGTCCACCGCCGCGACCCGGGGGTGGTGTTCCTCGCCGAGGCGTTCACGCGGCCGGCGCGGCTGTTCGGGCTGGCGAAGGCCGGGTTCAGCCAGTCCTACACGTACTTCACGTGGCGGACCGGGCGCGACGAGCTGCGCGAGTTCTTCGAGCTGCACCGCGACCGGCTCGACGAGTGCCGACCGAACTGCTTCGTCAACACCCCGGACATCCTCCACGAGTCGCTGCAGACCGGCGGCCCGGGCATGTTCGCGATCCGGGCGGCGCTGGCGGCCACGCTGTCGCCGAGCTGGGGCGTCTACTCGGGCTTCGAGCTCTTCGAGCACGAGCCGGTGCGCCCGGGCAGCGAGGAGTACCTCGACTCGGAGAAGTACCAGCTGCGCCCGCGGGACTTCGCCGGCGCGCTGGCCGAGGGCCGCAGCCTGGAGCCCTGGATCACCCGGCTGAACCAGCTGCGCCGCGCGCACCCCGCGCTGCGCCAGTTGCGGACCCTGCGCTTCCACGACACCGACAACGAGGCGCTGCTCGCCTACTCGAAGACCGACCCGCTCACCGGCGACACCGTGCTGTGCGTCGTGACGCTCAACCCGTTCGGCGTCGAGGAGGGCATCGTGCACCTCGACATGCCCGCGCTGGGCCTGGAGTGGCACGAGCGCTTCGGCGCGTTCGACGAGGTCAGTGGCCAGACCTTCGAGTGGGGCGAGGCCAACTACGTGCGCATCGAGCCGTGGCGGGACGTCTGCCACATCATCTCGGTGGTCCGCCGCTGAGGGCACGAATCGGGCGCGCCGTCCGTTGGGCACGGTGAGAGACCTCGGGAGGTCATCGTGCGCATCCTTCTCGCCCTGGCGGTCTACCTGGCCGTCGAGATCACCGTCCTGGTGCTGGTCGGTCAGGCGGTCGGGTTCTGGGGCCTGCTCGGCGTGCTGCTGCTGTCCGCGGTCGTCGGCGCCTGGGCGATCAAGCGGGAGGGCCGCCGGTCGATGACCGAGCTGGTCGAGGCGGCCCGCCGCGGGCGGCCCGCGGAGGCCGAGGTCGCCGACGGCATGTACGTCGCGCTGGCGGGCGTTCTGCTGGTGGTGCCGGGCCTGCTCTCGACGCTCGCGGCGCTGGTCCTGCTCGTGCCGCCGGTGCGCCGGGCGCTCGCCCGCCGGGCCGCCGACCGCGCGGTGCGGGCCGGCAGCGCGCGGCGGGGGCCCGTGGTGACGGTCGTCGGTGCCGGCGGCCCGGCGCCGTGGGACGCCGCGCGGTGGAACGCCGGGCCCGGCCGGGTGCCGCCGTCGCGGGGCATGGTGATCGAGGGCGGCACCGTCGACGAGCGTCCTGACACACCCTGACGTGCCCCGACGCGGCACGATCCGGACCCCGACCACTAGCGTGACGCGTGATGAACGAGGGAGTCACCGCCGTGCCCGCCGTGGACGGGGCAGCGGACGAGCGGCCCGTGCACGACGAGGCGGCGTACGACGCGCCGAGCGCCGCGGACTTCCGCCGCGCGCGGACGCTGCCGGTCGACGACGGGTGGTACAAGCGCGCCGTCTTCTACGAGGTCCTGGTCCGGGCGTTCGCGGACTCGAACCGGGACGGCTTCGGTGACCTGCGCGGGCTCACCGACAAGCTCGACTACCTGGCCTGGCTGGGCGTCGACTGCCTGTGGCTGCCGCCCTTCTACGACTCCCCGCTGCGCGACGGCGGCTACGACATCCGCGACTACCGCAAGGTGCTCGGCGACTTCGGCACGGTCGAGGACTTCGTCGAGCTCGTCGACCAGGCGCACGCGCGGGGCATCCGCGTGATCACCGACCTCGTCATGAACCACACCTCGGACCAGCACTTCTGGTTCCAGGAGTCGCGCCGCGACCCGCAGGGGCCCTACGGCGACTTCTACGTGTGGTCCGACGACGACACGCGCTGGCCCGAGGCGCGGATCATCTTCGTCGACACCGAGTCGTCGAACTGGACCTACGACTCGGTGCGCGGGCAGTTCTACTGGCACCGCTTCTTCGCCCACCAGCCCGACCTCAACTTCGACAACCCCGCCGTGTGCGAGGCGATGATCGACACGCTGCGGTTCTGGCTGGACCTGGGCATCGACGGCTTCCGCCTCGACGCCGTGCCCTACCTGTTCGAGCGCGACGGCACCAACGGGGAGAACCTCCCCGAGACGCACGCGTTCCTGCGGCGGGTGCGCAAGGTCGTCGACGACGAGTACCCCGGCCGCGTCCTGCTCGCCGAGGCCAACCAGTGGCCCGCGGACGTCGTGGAGTACTTCGGCGACGCCGAGGTCGGCGGCGACGAGTGCCACATGGCGTTCCACTTCCCGCTGATGCCGCGCATCTTCATGGCCGTCCGCCGCGAGTCCCGCTTCCCGATCTCGGAGATCCTCGCGCAGACGCCGGCGATCCCCGAGAAGGCGCAGTGGGGGATCTTCCTGCGGAACCACGACGAGCTGACGCTCGAGATGGTCACCGACGACGAGCGCGACTACATGTACGCGGAGTACGCCAAGGACCCGCGCATGAAGGCCAACATCGGCATCCGCCGCCGGCTGGCCCCGCTGCTCGACAACGACCGCAACCAGCTCGAGCTGTTCACCGCCCTGCTGCTGAGCCTGCCCGGCAGCCCCGTCCTCTACTACGGGGACGAGATCGGGATGGGCGACAACATCTGGCTCGGTGACCGCGACGGCGTGCGCAGCCCGATGCAGTGGACACCCGACCGCAACGCCGGCTTCTCGACCTGCGACCCGGGCCGGCTCAACCTGCCGATCATCATGGACCCGGTGTACGGCTACCAGGCCGTCAACGTCGAGGCCCAGTCGAACTCCACGGCGAGCCTGCTGCACTGGAACCGCCGGATGATCGACATCCGCAAGCAACACCCGGCGTTCGCGCTGGGCACGTTCCACGAGCTCGGCGGCTCCAACCCCAGCGTGCTCGCCTACGTCCGCGAGCACGTCGACGCCGACGGCAACCGCGACGTCGTGCTGTGCGTGAACAACATGTCGCGATTCCCCCAGCCGGTGGAGCTGGACCTCATCGCGTGGAAGGACCAGGTGCCCACCGAGCTCACGGGCGGTGTCCCGTTCCCGGCGATCGGGGAACTCTCCTACCTGTTGACCCTCCCGGGTCACGGTTTCTACTGGTTCGCCATCCATCCGGCCGAGGAGCGCTGATGCCCGCCACGAGCCCCGCCGACGGCACGGACCCCCTCGCCGGCCTGCACGACGACCTGCTGGCCTGGCTGCCGAGCCAGCGCTGGTTCCCGGCCAAGGGGCGCACGGTCGCCGGCCTGCGCACGGTCGCGCACGCGACGGTCTCCCTCCCCGACGAGCTGCCGCGCGTCGAGCACGCCGTCATCGCCGTGTCCTTCACCGACGCGGGCGGCAGCGCCGAGGAGCGCTACCAGCTCGTGCTGGGGGTGGCCTCGAGCCCGCCCGGCGACGTCGAGTACGCGGTGATCGGGCGGCGTCCGAACGACCAGGGCGGGCAGGACGTGGTCTACGACGGCCTGGCCGACGGTCGGATCAGCCGCCTGTTCCTCGCGCTCATCACCGAGGGCCAGACGCGCGGCCCGCTGCGCTTCGTCCCGGAGCCGGGCACCGAGGCCCCGATCGTCGGGCCCGGTCGGCCGCTGCTCGGCGAGCAGTCGAACAGCTCGGTGATCTACGGCGAGCGCGCCATCATGAAGCTCTTCCGGCGTGCCACGGCCGGGCTCAACCCGGACCTCGAGCTGCACCGGGCGCTCGGCCGGCAGGGCAGTCACGAGGTCGCCCCGCTGCTGGGCGCGATCGAGGGCGAGCTGGACGGCGAGCCGATGACGGTCGCGATGCTGCAGACCTACGCCGCGAACTCCGCCGACGGGTGGTCGATGGCGCTGACGAGCGTGCGCGACCTGCTCGCCGAGGCCGACCTGCGTCCCGACGAGGTCGGCGGCGACTTCGCCGGCGAGGCGCACCGCATCGGCAAGACCGTCGGCGCCGTGCACATCGAGTTGGCCGCCGCGCTCGGCACGCGGCCGCTCGACGCCGCGGGCGCCGCCGAGGTCGAGGAGTGGATGCTCGAGCGCCTGGAGCGCGCGAGCGGTGTCGTCGAGGGCGTCGCCGAGCAGCACGACGCGATCGCGGCCGTGTACCGCGGGGTGTCGACGGCGGGCCCCTCGACCGTGCAGCGCATCCACGGTGACCTGCACCTGGGGCAGGAGCTGCGCACGCCCACGGGCTGGCTCGTCATCGACTTCGAGGGCGAGCCGTCGAAGTCGCTGGCCGACCGCGTGCGGCCCGACTCCCCCATGCGCGACGTCGCGGCGATGCTGCGCTCGTTCGACTACGCGGCGTTCCACCAGCTGCTCGACTGGGAGCAGTCGGTCGACGGCCCGGACCCGCAGCTGGAGCGCCGCGCGCAGGAGTGGGCCGAGCGCAACCGGTCGTCGTTCTGCGACGGCTACGCCGAGGTCACCGGCACCGACCCGCGCGAGAACCCGGCGCTGCTGCGGGCCTACGAGCTCGACAAGGCGGTGTACGAGGTGCTGTACGAGACGCGCAACCGGCCGGGCTGGGTCTCGATCCCGCTGCGCTCGATGCGCCGCCTGCTGACCGACACGGGCGCGGCCCGGCGCTGAGCCGGCGTGACACCGGATCGCCGCGGGTAGTCCGCCCGGTGGTCGTCCCCCGACACCCCTGATCTCGAGGAGCTCGTAGCGTGCCCGCCGTCCCCGCGCACCGGAGCGTCTCCGTCGCGCCGTCCGACCTCGACGTGCACCTGCTGATGGAGGGCTCGCACCGCGACCCCCACGGGGTGCTCGGGCCGCACCGCGACCCGTCGTCACCCGGGACGGTGGTGGTGCGGGCCCTGCGGCCCGGCGCCGACGAGGTCGACGTCGTCGTCGACGAGGGCCCGACCGCGGGCCGCTACCCGCTCGCCGAGGTCCACCCGGCCGGGGTGTTCGCCGCCGGCGTGCCCGGCCCGCTGCCGCGCTACCGCCTGGCGACGCGGCGCACCGACCCGGGCACGGGCGAGACCGTCGAGACGATCAGCGACGACCCCTACCGCTTCTCGCCGGTGCTCGGGCCGGTCGACCTGCACCTCATCGGCGAGGGGCGCCACGAGCGTCTCTGGGACGCCCTCGGCGCCCACTTCCGCCGCTGGCCCACCCCGTCCGGCCCGGTCGAGGGCACGTCGTTCGCCGTGTGGGCGCCGCACGCCCGCGGGGTGCGCGTGTGCGGCGACTGGGACGGCTGGGACGGCACGGCGACGCCGATGCGCGCGCTGGGCTCCGGGGTCTGGGAGCTGTTCGTGCCGGGCCTGGGCGACGGCACCCGCTACGGCTTCCGGATCCTCTCGCCGGACGGGCACTGGCTGGACAAGGCCGACCCGATGGCCTTCGCCGCGGACCTGCCGCCAGCGCCGGCCTCGGTGGTCACGACGTCGACCCACGAGTGGACCGACCAGGAGTGGATGGCGCGCCGGGACGCGTCCGCGCCGCACGCCGAGCCGATGAGCGTCTACGAGCTGCACCTGGGCTCGTGGCGACAGGGCCTCGGCTACCGCGAGCTCGCCGACGAGCTGGCCGACTACCTGACCGAGACCGGCTTCACCCACGTCGAGCTGCTGCCGGTCGCCGAGCACCCGTTCGGCGGGTCGTGGGGCTACCAGGTCAGCTCGTACTACGCGCCGACCTCGCGGTTCGGCACCCCGGACGACTTCCGGTACTTCGTCGACCGCCTGCACCGCGCGGGCATCGGCGTGATCGTCGACTGGGTGCCCGCGCACTTCCCCAAGGACGAGTGGGCGCTCGCGCACTTCGACGGCACGCCCTGCTACGAGCACGGCGACCCGCGCCGCGGCGAGCAGCTCGACTGGGGCACGCTCGTGTTCGACTTCGGGCGCTCGCAGGTCCGCAACTTCCTCGTCGCCAACGCGCTCTACTGGCTCGACCAGTTCCACGTCGACGGCCTGCGCGTCGACGCGGTCGCCTCGATGCTCTACCTGGACTACTCGCGCGACGAGTGGACGCCGAACCGCTACGGCGGGCGGGAGAACCTCGAGGCGGTGTCGTTCCTCCAGGAGGTCAACGCCACCGTCTACAAGCACCACCCGAGCGCGGTGACGATCGCCGAG
The DNA here is from genome assembly GCF_039542135.1 of Actinomycetospora chlora. NCBI lineage: Bacteria > Bacillati > Actinomycetota > Actinomycetes > Pseudonocardiales > Pseudonocardiaceae > Actinomycetospora > Actinomycetospora chlora. The sequence goes on along the minus strand of NZ_BAABHO010000038.1, from coordinate 4,983 downwards.
GAGTCGACGGCCTGGCCGGGCGTCACGCGCCCGACGCACCTGGGCGGCCTCGGGTTCGGGTTCAAGTGGAACATGGGGTGGATGCACGACACGCTCGACTACGTCGGGCGCGACCCGATGTACCGGGGCTACCACCACAACCAGATGACCTTCTCGATGACGTACGCGTACAGCGAGAACTACGTGCTGCCGCTGTCGCACGACGAGGTGGTGCACGGCAAGGGCTCGCTGTGGACGCGCCAGCCCGGCGACGACGACCGCAAGGCCGCGGGCGTGCGGGCGCTGTTCGGCTACATGTGGGCGCACCCGGGCAAGCAGCTCGTGTTCATGGGCGGCGAGTTCGGCCAGGTCCGCGAGTGGTCCGAGGAGCGCTCGCTGGACTGGGAGCTGCTCGACGACCCGCGCCACGGCGGGCTGCGCCGGCTGGTCGGCGACCTCAACGCCGCCTACCGCGCGCTGCGCCCGATGTGGGAGCTCGACGTCGACCCCGCGGGCTTCTCCTGGATCGACGCCAACGACGCCGGCGGCAACGTCCTGTCGTTCCTGCGCCACGACCGCGACGGCAACCCGGTGGCCTGCCTGGTCAACTTCTCCGGCGTCGACCACCCGAACTACCGCGTCGGGCTGCCGAGCACCGGGCGCTGGCGCGAGGTGATCAACACCGACGCCGACGTCTACGGCGGACGCGGGGTCGGCAACTACGGCGCGGTCATCGCGACGTCGCGCCCGTGGCACGGCCGGCCGGCGTCCGCCGAGGTCACGCTGCCCGCGTCGGGCGTGCTGTGGCTGGCGCCGGACGTCCCGGGCGAATGAACGGGCGGGTCCTGGTGGGTTCCGCGCCCACGCACCGCGACGCCCCGGCATGATGTCGCCCGTGCGGGGATCGCTCGGGCGGGCAGTGGTGGTGCTGTGTGCCGTCGTGGCGGTGCTGTGCACCTCGGGGTGTGCCTTCGCGGTCGACGGGCGGGCCGTCGCCGGGCCGGAGGTCACGGCCGGCATCGACCCGTCGTTCATCCAGGGCACCAACGGCAGCGACGAGGACCGCCTGGCCGCGGCCGTGCTGCGCGACCTCGAGGGCTACTGGGGCCAGACGTTCCCGGCGCTGTCGGGCGGGCAGGCGTTCCCGCCGCTGCGCGGCTACTACTCGGTCGACCCGTCGGGGCGCACCGCGGCACCCGGCGCGTCCGGCGTGCCGTGCCTGGCGAACCCGCGGCAGGTCGAGGGCACGGCGTTCTACTGCCCGGACGGCGACGTCATCGCCTGGGACCGCTCGGGGCTGCTGCCCCAGCTGCGGCGCGACTTCGGCGACGCCGCGGTGATCGTCGTGCTGTCCCACGAGTTCGGGCACAGCGTGCAGGGCCGGCTCGACCGCACGGGCGCGCTGGCCACGGCGCCCACGATCCTGCTCGAGGCGCAGGCCGACTGCTACGCCGGCGTGTTCCTGCGCCGCGTGCGCGACGGCTCGCTGCCCGACCTGCGCACCGGCTCCGCGGGCATCGACGGCGCCATGGGCGCCCTGATCGGCTTCCGCGACCCCGTGGGCACCTCGCCGCGCAACGCCGACGCGCACGGCAACGCGTTCGACCGCGTGACGTCGTTCCAGGACGGCTTCGACGGCGAGCCGCAGACGTGTGCGGCCATGGGCCGCGACCGGGTGTTCACCCAGCAGTCGTTCCGCTCCGCCGAGGACGAGAGCTCCGGCGGCAACCTCGGGCTCCAGCCGCTGATCGACGCGATGCTGCCCGACCTCGACCGCTGGTTCGGCGGCGTCGTGCGCCAGCGCGGCGGGCAGTGGACGACGCCCGCCACGGACAACGGGGCGGCTACCTGCGACGGCGGCTCCGGCGAGGTGCAGGGGCCGGTCGCGTGGTGCGCGGCCGGATCCGGAGGGCCGTCCTCGATCAAGATCGACGAGGCGGGCCCGCTCGCCACCGACCACGCCCGCATCGGCGACTACGCCACCGGCACGCTCCTCGCGTCCCGCTTCGGCACGGCCGCGCTCGCCGGGCTGGGCAAGCCGACCGAGGGTGCCGCCGGCGGCCGGGGCGCGCTGTGCCTCGCGGGCGCCTACAGCGCCGCGGTCGGCACCGGCACCAGCGGCTTCGGTCTCTCTCCCGGCGACCTCGACGAGGCCGTCACGCAGCTCCTCAAGGAGGACACCGCCTCGCGCGGCACCGACGGCGTCCCCGCCGCGGGCACCGGCTACGAGCGCATCCGCGTCTTCCGCGCCGGCGTCGACGGCGGCCCCGACGCCTGCCTCCGCGGCGTCTGAGCCCCACGGGCTGCAGCGAACGGGTATCTCGCTGCTTCTAGGCGCGCGAACTCCCCGTTCGCTCGCTCAGTAGAGCGCGCGGGCCAGGGCGCGGCGGGCGGTGGTGACGCGCTCGTCGTCGGTGCCGAAGAGCTCGAACAGCCCGACGAGGTGGGTCCGGGCGCGGTCGCGGTCGTCGCCGGAGGTGCGGGCCACGGTCTGCACGAGACGGTCGAACGCCCCGGTGACGTCCTGCGCGGCGACCTGGGCGTCGGCGGCCGCGATCTGGGCGTCGACGTCGTCGGGCGCGGCGTCCGCGCGGCCGATCGCCGACGGGTCGGCGGACTCGGCGCGCTGCAGGAACCGCACCTGGGTCAGCGCGGCGGCCGCCTCGGGGTGGTTCGGCTCGCTCGCGAGGATCTGCTCGTAGATCCCGACGGCCGCGGCGTAGTCGCCCCGGTCGAGCGCCTCCTCGGCGGCGACGAGGCGAGGGTCCTCGGGCTCCTCGACCGGGGCGGCCTCGCCGGCCGCGCCGGCCCGCGCCTCGGCCTCGGCGATGCCGGGCATCTGGTCGCGCAGCGCGTCGAGCAGCTGGCCGATCCACTGCCGCAGCTGGGGCTCGGGCTGCACGCCCTGGAAGGACGTCACCGGCTGGCCGCCGGCCACGACGACGACCATCGGGATCGACTGCACCTGGAACGCCTGCGCGATGCGCGGGTTCGCGTCCACGTCGATCTTCGCGAGGATCCACGCGCCGCCGCCCTCGCCGGCGAGCTTCTCCAGCACCGGGGAGAGCTGCTTGCACGGCTGGCACCACTCGGCCCACAGGTCGACGACCACCGGCACCTGCATCGAGCGCTCGATGACGTCGTCCTGGAACGACGCCTCGGTGACGTCGATGACCGTGGCGGGCGCGGCCCCACCGGCGGGGGGCGGACCGGCGCCGTCGGCCGGGGCCGCCGGTCGCTGCTGCGGGGCGGCGCCGGCGGAGCGTTGCTCGGCGCGGGCCTTGAGACCGGACAGGTCGACGGCCCCGGCCATCGCGGAGGACAGAGCTGCGGCCTGTGCCGCCTGGCGGGAATCAGGACGTGCCACGGTCATCAGTCTGCCACTCGGGCGTGACGCCGGACCTAGTGGCGCAACCGCTCCTCGACCCGCGCGACCTTGGCCTGCATCTGGCCCGTGTGCCCCGGGCGGATGTCGGCCTTGAGCACGAGCGAGACGCGCGAGCCGTAGCGTCCCGCGGCCTCGGTCGCGCGGCGCACGACGTCCATGACCTCGTCCCACTCGCCCTCGACCGAGGTGAACATCGACGACGTCTCGTGGGGCAGACCGGACTCGCGCACCACCCGCACCGCCGCCGCGACGGCCTCGGACACCGAGCCGTCCTCGCCCGCCGCGCCGTCGGGCCCGACGCCGGACGGGGACACGCTGAACGCCACGATCACGCCGCCAGCCTGCCACGGATCCACTGCCGGGTTCGGCTCCACTGCTACGTTCGCCTCGCCATGACCGCGTCCGCCCCGCTGCCGTTCGACCCGATCGCGCGGGCCGCGTCGATCTGGGGTGAGCGGATCGGCGAGCCGCGCGCGATGGCCGCCGTCACCAGCGTCATGCGCGTCCAGCAGATCCTCCAGCAGGCCGTCGACGGGGCGCTGCGCGCGCACGGGCTGACGTTCGCCCGGTACGAGGCCCTGGTGCTGCTGCGGTTCTCGCGCGCCGGTGCGCTGCCGATGCGGATCATGGGCGAGCGGCTGCAGCTGCACCCCACGTCGATCACCAACATCGTCGACCGGTTGCAGGGCTCGGGGCTGGTGGCCCGCCGGCCGCACCCGACCGACGGGCGCACGACCCTCGTGGAGATCACCGACGCCGGCCGCGAGCTGTGCGCGGCGGCCACGGCGTCGGTGACGGCGATCGACTTCGGGCTGGTCGGCCTCGACGACGCCGAGACCGAGGCCCTCACCGCCCTGCTCTCGCGCGTGCGTCACGCGGCGGGCGACTTCGCGTAGGAGCGCAGGACGCCGCCGTCGAGGTGGCGGACCTCGTCGACGAGGTCGAGCCCCTCGCCGCGGTGGGCGAGCAGGACCACCGTGCGGCCGCCGACGGCGTCGAGCAGGTCGGCGACGAGCTCCCGGGCGGTGGCCGGGTCGAGACCCTCGGTGGGCTCGTCGAGCACGAGCACGGCGGGGTCCGCGAGCAGCGCGCGGGCCGCGGCGAGGCGGCGCCGCTCGCCGCCGGAGACCCGGCCGGCCTCCAGCCAGGTGTCGAGGCCGTCGGGCAGCCCGGCGAGCCAGTCGCCGAGACGGACCCGCTGCAGCGCCGCGACGAGCTCGGCGTCGGTGGCGTCCGGCGCGGCTGGGTGCAGGTTCTCGCGCAGGGTCGTGGCGAAGACGTGGTCGTGCTCGCCGACCAGCGCGACCGCGCGGCGCCAGGCGTCGCCGGGGACCTCGGCGGCGTCGACCCCGCCGAGGGTGACCGTCCCGGCGCGGGGGTCGAGCAGGCGCAGCAGCACCGCGGCGAGCGTCGACTTGCCCGACCCCGACGCGCCGGTCACGCCGAGCCGCCACCCGGCGGGGAGGTCGAGGGCGAGGCCCCGCAGGGCCGGCTCGGCGCCCCACCCCGCCGTGAGGCCCCGGACCCGCAGCGCGCCGCGGCCCACCGGACGCGGGTGCAACGGCTCGGTCGCGGGCGGGGCGGGAGCCGCGAGGGCGGCGAGCCGGGCCCGGGCG
>NZ_BAABHO010000037.1:0-61737 GCF_039542135.1 Actinomycetospora chlora | reverse complement strand
CATCGGGCTGAGCCCCACCGTCGGGACGGCCAGCACCAGCATGATCCAGAACAGGCGCCGGAACCGGGCCACGTGGTCGCCGTGCCCGGCATGGCCGCCGGACCCGCCGTGGCCGTGCGGGGAGGGGCCGGGGTCCTCCGGACCCGCGTCGACCTCGTCCCGGGCGTCGCCCGGGGTCCGTGGTGCGGTCATGGTGGTCGCTCCTCGGTGCAGACCGTCGCCGACACCACGACTAGATACCCCCCGGGGGTATCAGTGTCAACGGCGGCGGCCGATCCGGCGGCCGGCCCGGACGCGTGTCCGCCTCGGCCCGTCGACCTCGGCTCCCGGCCTCGTTCACCCCGCACGGTCTCGGGAGACCCCGAGGAGCCGGGACCGCCGACCGGCTGGCTCAGCGCGGGGGTCGGTGGGACCCGGGGCCGTTCCGCGAGAGGCTCTCACCGAGCCCGGCCGGGCGGGGCCGCCGACGGCGAGCGGGAGCGGCGCGGCAGCGCGCGAAGGCCGGCTGCGCGCTAGCGATCATGAGTCCGGGCTCCGGCCGTCGGCGCCTCCGTCCGACGCCCGAGGAGGAACGGCTCCGGGCGCGTCGGTGAGGGCGCGGCGCGCGGCCCGTGCGGTGCGGGAAGCTCCGCCGACCAGGGCCCGGCGCCACGGCGGCACGCCCTCGATCTCGATCTCCAGCGAGAAGCTCAGGAACGTCCGGATCACGACGATCAGGCCGAGGACCGCGACGTTCTCGACCGTCGGCTCGACCGCGATCGTCCGGATGAGGTCGGCGGCCACGAGGACCTCGACCCCGAGCAGGAGCGTGCCGCCGAACGACTCCCGCAGGGCCACGAAGGCACGGTGACCCGCCCGGCTGCGCACCCAGGTCACCCCGGCCAGGACGAGCGACCACACCAGCCCGACGACGAGCAGACCGACCGCGACCACCTCGAAGACCTGGGCGACACGGTCCATCAGGTCGACGAACGTCGCTCCGGTCGTCCGGTGCACGCCACGCGCCTCCTTCGCCGACGACGAGGACCGGTCGAGACGTTGGCGAGTGGCCGTCGCCCGTGCATCGCCCGTCCCGGGTGACGGGCCTCCCGTCCGCCCGGCCCGCCGCCTGGTCTGGACGGGCCCGGCCGGGTGTACTGCCGTCGGGCGTTCGGACGCCGCGGCGGAGGGGCCGCGACGCGGCGCCGTGCCACCCGAGGAGCGCCCGTGACGGTACGGCTGGTGCTGGACCTGTCCTTCTGGCAGTGGGTCCTCGCGGTGCTGTTCATCTTCGGCGTGGGCCTGGTCTCCGGGCGGATCCTCGGGATCTCCCGCGGCGTCGGCCGCGCCACCGTCGCCGGGGTGCTGGGCACGCTCATCGGGCTCGTCACGGCCGCCGCGGTCCTGGGCGACGCCGCGGGCGAGGCGACGTCGGCCGTCCTCGTCGTGGTCTTCGCCTTCGGCGTCCTCGCGACGATGGTCGTGAGCATCGTCCTCGAGGTCCTGCTCCGGCGGCGTCCGCCCGGGCGGCGCCCGGCGCTGCGGACCCGCGTGGCCACGGCCGCGACGATCGTCGGCCGCCTGGTGGAGGTGCTCGGCATCGCCCGCCGGCACGGCCTCGCCGGGCGGCGGCTGGCGTCGCGGGCCGCGCTCGCGACACCCGACGGCGCGCAGCGGGTGAAGTCCTTCCTCGAGGACTGCGGGGGGATGTTCGTCAAGTTCGGCCAGATCGCCTCGACCCGGGCCGACCTGCTGCCGCCGGCGCTCATCGCCGCGCTGAAGGAGCTGCAGTCCGACGCGGCGCCGGTCCCGGTCGCGCAGGTGCGGGCGACGCTCGAGCGCGAGCGCCGGGCCGGCGTGGAGGAGATCTTCGCGACCTTCTCCGACGAGCCCCTGGCCGCCGCGTCGATCGGGCAGACGCACCTCGCGCAGACCCGTGACGGCCGCGACGTCGTGGTCAAGGTGCGGCGACCGGACGTGGAGCTCGGCGTGGCCCGCGACGCGGCCGTGCTGCGCTGGGCGAGCCGTATCGCCGTCCAGCGCTTCGAGGGCGCCCGGTCCCTCGGGCTCGAGCGCGTCTCCGACGAGCTCGTCCGCTCGATCGGCAGGGAGCTCGACTACACCGAGGAGGCCGCGTACGGGGCGGCCCTGCGCCGGGCGGTGCTGGCGGCCCACGTCGAGGGCGTCGCCGTGCCCCAGGTGCTGACCGGGATGACGAGCGAGGTCGTCCTCGTGATGGACCGTGTCCACGGCCGGCCGGTCTCCGACGCCGCGGCCGTGGACGCGTGCGCGGTGGCACGGCCGGTGCTCGCCGAGCGCCTCTTCCGCGCCTTCATCGTCTCGATGATCGAGAGCGGGACGTTCCACGCCGATCCCCACCCGGGCAACATCCTGGTCGACGGCGACGGGACCGTCTGGTTCATCGACTTCGGCGCCGTCGGGATCATCGACCCGGTCACGCTGCGGGCCCTGCAGCTCGTCGGCCTCGGGATGGCGACCGCCGACACCGGGCTCATCGCCCGCGGGCTGCGCGAGATGTCCGGCGCCGCGGGCCCGGGCGTCGACCTCATGACGCTCGAGAGCGAGATCAGCCGCCTGCTCTCCGAGCAGCTCTCGGGTGCGGGCTTCGACCCCCGGGCGCTGCAGGAGCTGCTCACCGTGATGGAACGCCAGGGCATGCCCGTGCCCCCGGCGTTCACCCTCATCGCCCGCGCCGTGGTCACCCTGGAGGGCACGCTGCGCGGCATCGACCCCGGGTTCAACCTGGCGACGTCGGCCACCGAGCAGTTCACGGCCCGGCTGCAGGACGGGGGTGGCGACGCGGGCGCGCTGGCCCAGCGGGAGCTGCTGCGCGCGCTGCCGTCCCTGCGCACGCTGCCCGGCCTCGCCGAGGACATCGCCCTGCAGCTGCGGTCGGGGCTCGTCCGCGTGGACGTCGAGACGTTCAGCGCGGCGCGCCGCGCGGCCGTCACCGCCTGGGTCGACCAGGTGCTGTTCGCGGCCATCGGCGGCGTCGGGCTGCTCGTGTCGGCGCTCCTGCTCGTCGGGGCGGGCGTGGCCGGCCCCGGGCCGGGCACCACCGCGCTGACCGCCATCGGCTGGATCGGTCTGGTCCTCGCGACGGTGATGCTCCTGCGCGTCGTCGCCCAGATCGTGCGCCGCCAGGCCACCACCGGAGCCGGCGACCCCCCGGGTGCGTGAGCACGCTACGCAAATCGCTGTATCCGCTCACCGGGTTGATCGTCATGCTGACGGCAGGAGCCCGGGCCGGGGACACCTGCCGGGCCGGCGACACCCTCCCGGAGAGACGACATGGTCGAGCTGACGGCGGACGAGCCCCCCGCGACCGGTTCCCGCGCCCCGGCGCCGACCGCGCCGCACCGCGACGGACCGGCGGCGCCGCCGGCCGGTCGGTCGGCGACGGCGCGGTTCGCCGACCGGGTGCCGGATCTGCTCGCTGGCTACCTCGCGTTCGTCGCGGTCTTCTGTGCCGTGACGGCGATCGTGCCGCCCCTGCGCGCCCCGCTGGCGTGGCTGCGGACCGCGATCGAGGTCGTGTCGGTGGAGGCGCCGCCGAGCCTGGCCACCGCGACCTTCCTGGCCATCCTCGCGTCCGCCCTGCGCCGGCGGATGCGCGCGGCGTGGTGGTTCGCCGTGGCCTACGTCGTGCTGGGCCGCGTGCTGGGCGGTGTCGAGCTCACCGTCGACACCGAGGCGGAGGACCCGGTCACCCTCGTCGTCGGGGGCACGGCGACGTGGCTGCGGCTGGCGTTCGGCGTCCTCGCCCTCGCGATCCTGCTCGTCGCCCGCAGCCGCTTCACCGCCCGGACGCAGCGGCACAGCGGGTGGCGCGCGCTCGGGACCTACCTCGCCCTCGCCGTGGCCGGCACCCTGCTCGGCTGGGGCCTGCTGGCGCTGTTCCCGGGCACGCTGCAGAGCTCCCTGGACCGGCTCGGGTGGGCCCTCACCTACGTGCTCGGCGGTCTCGGCGACCCCGGCACCGTGGGCGTCGACGGCGCCGGACCGCGCGCGATCACGTTCCTGTGCGGGCTGTTCGGTGCGCTCGCCGTGCTGGCCGCCGCCTACGTGCTGTTCCGGCCCCGGCTCGACCGCCGGCGCCTCGACCCCACCGACGAGCAGCGGCTGCGGGTCCTGCTCGACCAGTACGGCGACGACGACTCCCTGGGCTACTTCGCCACCCGGCGCGACAAGGCCGCGGTGTTCTCGAGGTCCGCCAAGTCCGCGGTGACCTTCCGCGTGGTGTCCGGCGTCAGCCTGGCCAGCGGGGACCCGATCGGCGACCCGGAGGCGTGGCCGGGCGCGATCGAGGTCTGGCTCGACGAGGCACGCCGGTACGGCTGGCTGCCCGCGGTGATGGGCGCGAGCGAGCGCGGCGCCCGCGCCTACGCGGGCGCCGGGCTCAGCGTCGTCGAGCTGGGCGACGAGGCGGTGCTCGACGTCCGGGCCTTCTCGGTGGAGGGCCGGTCGATGCGGGTGGTGCGCCAGGCCGTGGGCCGGGTGGAGCGCGCGGGCCACACCGTCCGCATCCGTCGGCACGCGGACCTGTCGCCGGAGGAGATGAAGGAGGTCGTCGAGCGCGCGGACGCCTGGCGCGACACCGACGCCGAACGCGGCTTCTCGATGGCGCTCTCGCGCCTGGGCGACCCGGCCGACGGGCAGTGCGTGCTGGTCGAGTGCTTCGACGCGAGCGGTGCGCTGCGCGCGCTGCTGTCGTTCGTGCCGTGGGGTCGCCACGGCCTGTCGCTGGACCTCATGCGCCGGGACCGCACCGCCGAGAACGGCCTGACCGAGTTCATGGTGGCCTCGCTCGCCGAGCAGGCGCGCACCCTCGGGGTCGACCGCCTGTCGCTGAACTTCGCGATGTTCCGGGCCGCGTTCGAGCAGGGCGAGCGGATCGGGGCCGGCCCGGTGGTGCGGCTGTGGCGGCGCCTGCTGGTGCTGGGCTCGCGCTGGTGGCAGCTCGAGTCGCTCTACCGCGCCAACGCGAAGTACCAGCCGACCTGGACGCCGCGCTACCTGTGCTACCGCGCCGCGCGTGACCTCCCGCGGCTCGGTCTGGCGGCCGCGGCCGCCGAGGGGTTCGTCACCACCCCGAGCCTGCGGACCCTGCAGCGTCGCGGCCTCGCCGGCGAGGGCGGTCCCGCCGTCGTCCTCCCCCCGCCGTCCCCCGTCGAGGCCGAGGACCCCGTCGCGGCGCAGCTCGCGGCGCGCCACGCCGGGCTCCCCGAGCAGGTCCGCGTGCGGTACGCGAAGTACGAGCGGATGCTCGCCGCCGGCGTGGACCCCTACCCCGTCGGCCACCCGCGCACGGCGGGCCTCGCGGAGATCGGCGAGCGGTTCCGGCACCTCGACGCGGACGCGGCCACGGGCGAGCGCGTGGCGGTGACCGGCCGGGTCGTGCGCGTCCGCGACTTCGGCGGGCTGTGCTTCGCCGTCCTGCAGGAGGGCGACACGCAGCTGCAGGTGATGCTCGCGGCCGACCGGCTCGGCCGCGACGGGGTGCGCGACTGGGCACGGCAGGTCGACCTCGGCGACCACGTGGGCGTCACCGGCGAGGTCGGGACCTCGCGTCGCGGGGAGCTGTCCGTGCTGGCGACGGCGTGGACGATCACCGCGAAGTGCCTGCGTCCGTTGCCCGACAAGCGGCGCGGCCTGGCCGACCCCGAGGCCCGGGTCCGGCAGCGCTACCTCGACCTGGTGGTCAACGGCGGCGCCCGCCGCATGCTGCGGCAACGGTCGGACGCCGTGCACGCCGTCCGCGAGCACCTCTCCGCCCGCGGCTACCTCGAGGTCGAGACCCCGATGCTGCAGCCGGTGCACGGCGGCGCCAACGCCCGGCCGTTCACCACCCACATCAACGCCTACGACATGCGCCTCTACCTGCGCATCGCCCCCGAGCTCTACCTCAAGCGGCTCATGGTCGGGGGCGCGGAGAAGGTGTTCGAGCTCAACCGCAACTTCCGCAACGAGGGCGCGGACGCCACCCACAACCCCGAGTTCACCATGCTCGAGGCGTACGAGGCCTACGGCGACTACGACACCATGCAGACGATGGTGCAGGACATGATCCAGCAGGCGGCCCGGGCCGCGCTGGGCGGCACCGTCGTCGTCCACGAGGGCCGCGAGTACGACCTCGGCGGCACCTGGCGGGCCACGACCGTCAACGCGGCCATCTCGGACGCCCTCGGCGAGGAGGTCACCGCCGACACCTCCATCGAGGAGCTGCGCCGCCACTGCGACCGCATCGCGATCCCCTACGACCCGGACTGGGGCCGCGGGGCCGTCGTCCTGGAGCTCTACGAGCACCTCGTGGAGGACCGCACGCTCGAGCCGACCTTCTACCGCGACTTCCCGACCGACGTGTCGCCGCTGACCCGCCAGCACCGGGACGACCCGCGGCTGGCGGAGCGCTGGGACCTCGTCTGCTTCGGCGCGGAGATCGGGACCGCCTACTCGGAGCTGGTCGACCCGGTCGAGCAGCGCAAGCGTCTCACCGAGCAGTCGCTCCTGGCGGCCGGCGGTGACGCCGAGGCGATGGAGCTCGACGAGGACTTCCTGCTCGCGCTCGAGTACGCGATGCCGCCCTCGGGCGGGCTCGGGATGGGCGTCGACCGGATGGTCATGATGCTGACCGGCAGCACCATCCGCGAGAGCGTGCTCTTCCCGATCGTCCGGCCCGGGCGCTGACGTCGGTCAGCGGACGGCGACGCTCCCGGTCACCGTGACCAGCACAGGCGCACGGCGGTGCCGGCGTCGGAGCTCTCGATGCTGCTGCGCTCGGAGAGCCGCCGGATCAGCTGGACCCCGCGGCCCCGGTACCCCGGTGCCGTGGGTTCCTTCCAGACGCCGTCGTCGGTGACCAGCACGGCGAACCCGCCCCCGCACGCCCGCGGCCCGGCGACGAGCTCGACGTGGCACTCCCGGTCGGGGCAGGCGTGCTCGACGGCGTTCGTGACCGCCTCGTCCACGATGAGCACCACGGCGTCGGCCAGCTCCTCGTCGAGGTGGGCCTCGGCCGCCCAGTGCTGCATCCGCCGCCGCAGCACCCGCACCGCCGAGGCGTCGGCGACGCGCCGTTCCCGCAGCCATCCGGCCGCGCCGGGAGGGATCTCCGGCCAGCACACGCACGCCGTCCGGTCGGTCGGCGCCTCGGCATCGGCAGGCGCGTCGGAGCCCGGACGGCGGTGTCGGTCCATCGGGGCGGCTACCCGATCTCGCGCCACCCGATCGCGTCGGCGACCGTCGGCGTGGTCACGACCCGCGCGCGACCAGGTCGGCGTGGTGGAGGGCGGCGACGTCGGGGTGGGCGCGCAGGCGGGCCTTGAGCAGGTTGTCGCCGAAGGTGCCCGAGATGACGTTGTCCGGGTCCTGGGTGACCCCGCGGGCCTGCGCCGCGAGCTCCGGCGGCAGGTCGATCCGCGGGACCGTGGAGTCGAGGGCGGGGTTGAAGAAGAACGGGATCGACAGGCGCGTCTCGCCGGCCGGCGGCGAGACGACCCGGTGCATCGTCGCCTTGAGGTAGCCGTCGGTGGCGAACTCCAGGAGCTCGCCGATGTTCACCACGAACGCGCCCGGGACGGCGGGCGCGTCGATCCACTCCCCGTCGTGCTCGACCTGCAGGCCGCCCTTGCCCGGCTCGATCATCAGCAGGGTGAGCACGCCGGGGTCGTTGTGGGCGCCGACGCCCTGGCCCCGCTCCTCACGGCCGGGGTAGCGCACGAGCTTGATCAACGTGGAGGGCCGGTCGCCGAAGGTGTCGTCGAAGACGTCGGCGGGGCTGCCCAGCGCCAACGCCCACGACCGCATCAGCCGGCGCGCGACGACCGAGCAGCGCCGCTCCCAGTCGGTGAACACCCCACGGAGCCCGGGCTGGGCCGCGGGCCACGGGTTCGGGCCCTCGAGGCGCATGTACGCGGGCGCGTCCGGATCGTCCACGCGGTCGCGCTCCGCACCGATGTCGATCTGCTCGCGCCAGTCGACCCGTCCCCGGGTGAGCTCGCCGCCGGTGCGGGTGTAGCCCCGGAAGTGCGGGCTGCGCCGCATCTCGACCGCCTGCTTGTCCTCGGTCGGCAGCGCGAAGAACTCCTCGGCGGTCGCGAACGCGCGGGCGGTGACCTCGTCGGGGATGCCGTGGCCGACGAGGTAGAAGAACCCGACCTCGTGGGTCGCCGTCCGGAGCTCGGCGCGGAACGCCGCGGCCGAGGCCTCGTCGCGATCCAGCATCGCCATGTCGAGGACCGGGAGGGCCGCCGCCACCGGGGTGTGCGTCACGGGCTCGATGCTAGGGCGAGTTCCGACCGCCGACCGCGAGCTGGCGGCGCGGGTCGGCCTGGCCGAGTCCAGCACCCACGAGCGGGTAAGACGGCTCGTCGGCGCCGGCGTGCATCACGCGGTTCACCGCCGACGTGGACCCGGCCCCGCTGGGGCGTCCGATGCAGGCGCTCTTCGCGGTCCAGCTGCGTCCGCAGAGCCCGCCGCGGACCGCGGCTCGCGGCGTCGGCCGACCAGGCCTGACCACGCCTGGCCGCGATCGGGTCAGGCTCCGTCCGTGGTGCCGACGCCGTCGCCGGACCGGGAGGCCACGCCGTTGCCGTCGCGGTGCCGCGGCCGGGCGCCGGGGACGGCCGCGATGCGCAGCGTGAAGTAGTCGCCGTAGCGGCGGGTGCCGGCGCCCACGGCCTCCTCGACGAGCCGGCTCCCCCTGTCCTCGCGCGTGACCTGCGGGTCACGGCGCAGGTCGCGCGCGAGGGCGACGCACAGGAACACCATGATCACCACGAAGGGTGCCGCCACGAGGATGGTGAGGCTCTCGAGCCCCTTGAGCGCGTCCTCGCCGCCCACCAGGAGCATCACGACCGCGACCGCGCCCATCATGGTGCCCCAGAAGATCACGACCCAGCGCTGCGGCTCGTCGGTGCCGCGCTGGGACAGCGTGCCGGTGACGATCGAGGCGGCGTCCGCCCCCGAGACGAAGAAGATCGCGACGAGGACCATGACGAGCAGGCCGGTGACCGTCGCCGCCGGGTACTGCGCGAGCACCGCGAAGAGCTGCTGTTCGGTCCCGGCGGCGGCCGGGTCGAGCCCGGTCTTCTGCTGGTAGATCGCCGCACCGCCGAAGACGGCGAACCAGACGAGGCTGACCGCGCTCGGCACGAGGATCACGCCACCGATGAACTGCCGGATCGTGCGGCCGCGGCTGATCTTCGCCAGGAACATCCCGACGAAGGGCGTCCAGGAGATCCACCACGCCCAGTAGAAGATCGTCCAGTTGGACAGCCAGTCGAGCATCGCCTGGCCCCCGGTCGCCTCCGACCGGCCCGCCATCTCGAAGAACTCGCTGACGTAGGCGGACAGCCCGGTCTGCAGCAGGTCGAGGATGAGCACCGTCGGGCCCAGGACGAACACGAACAGCGCGAGCAGCGCGGCGAGCACCATGTTGATGTTCGACAGCCACTGGATGCCGCGCGCGATGCCCGACACCGCCGACAGGACGAAGGCGGCCGTGAGAACGATGATCATGGGGACGAGCACGGCGTTCCCGACGCTCCCGACGAGCCCGGTGGCCTCGAGCCCACCGCCGATCTGCAGGGCGCCGAGCCCGAGCGAGGCCGCCGACCCGAACACGGTCGCGAAGATCGCGACGATGTCGATGAGCCGGCCGAGCCACCCGTCTGCGAGCCCTGGCCCGATGAGCGGCACGAAGGCCGAGCTGATGAGCTGCCGGCGGCCCTTGCGGAACGTCGAGTACGCGATGGCCAGACCGACCACGGCGTAGATCGCCCACGGGTGCAGGGTCCAGTGGAACAACGAGGTCGCCATCGCCGTCCGCAGCGCCTCGACCTCGTCGCCCGGCGGGACCGACGCCGGCGGGGGCTGGGTGTAGAAGGCCAGCGGCTCGGCGACGCCGTAGAACATCAGGCCGATGCCCATGCCGGCGCTGAACATCATCGCGACCCAGGACGAGGTGCGGAACGCGGGCCGCTCGTCGTCCCCGCCCAGGCGGATGCGGCCGTACCGGCTGAACGCCAGCCACAGCGCGAAGACGACGAACCCGAGCGCGGCGAGGCTGAACCCCCAGCCGCCGGCGCGGATGAGCCCCTCGAGCAGCGTCCCGGTCACCGAGGCGAGCGACGTCGCGTCGACGACACCCCAGCCCACGAACAGCAGGGCCAGCGCGCCCGCCACCCCGAACACGACCCGGTCCGGGCGGGGACCCCGCGCCTCCCGGGCCGCGGCCCCGTCGGCCCCCTCGCGGTTCGTCATGGCGATCTCCGTCCGGCTCGTGCCGCGCAGGTCACGACCGCCCCGTCGGGGCGACGGCGTGACGCTCAGCCGGTCCGGGCGTCGCGGTCCCCGGTCGCGACGAGCGCACCGATGATGAGGACGTCGAGCGCGATCATCAGGATCGACCAGATCGGGTAGGCGGGCAGCCAGGCGAGCTGGACGATGGTGTTGAGGGCGACGAGCACGATCGCGGTGCCCCGCGCCCAGCCCGGGACGTCCTCACGCAGCAGGGCGAGGCCGACGGCCAGCACGAGGGCGCCGAGGATGATGTGCAGCCAGCCCCAGCCGGTGAAGGTGAGGGTGACGACCACCTGGTTCGCGGTGACGTAGGTCGTGGGCAGGAACAGGGCCAGGAAGCCCTCGATCACGGCGAAGGCGCCGACCACCGCCATGAGCACACCGCCGAAGCGGACCCAGCCGGACCAGGCGCCGGACGGGCCGCCGGAGGCCGCGCTGTGGGCGGCGCGGGGGTACGCGCCGGACCGCTCGGGGGACGGAATCTGCTGATCGGTCATCGCCGGCTCCTCGGACACGACGCGGTGGGGTGGCCACGATGCCCCGCTCGGGGGCCGTGCTCCTCCCCCGCGCAGGGTGAGGTCACGCGGTCCGGGCCCGGCGCGCCGCGAGGACGCGAGCAAGGACGATCTTGGCGGCCGCCGTGACCGGGAGGGCGACGAGGGCGCCGAGCAGCCCACCCAGCGACGCGCCGACCAGCACCGCGACGAACGCCGCGAGCGGGCTCAGGTCGATGGTGCGGGAGAAGACTCGCGGCGCGATCAGGTAGTTCTCGATCGCCTGGTAGGCGCAGAAGAAGGCGAGCGTCGCCACCGCGAGGCCCCAGCTCTGCGAGAGGGCGACCGCGGTGCCGATGAGGGAGGCGAGAAAGGCGCCGATCTGCGGCAGCGCGTCGAAGAGGGCGACGACCAGGGCGAGGAGCGCGGGGTAGGGCACCCCGGCGAGCAGGAAGAACACGAACGAGGCGCCACCGGCGATCAGGGAGACGAGCACCTGGCCCGAGACGTAGCCGCCGACGCGGGCGAGGGCCTCGTCCAGCGTGGCCACCCGGTCGGGCCGCCCGAGCAGGCGCGTCAGGCCCGCGTGGAGGCGCGGCATCGCCAGACCGAAGTACACCATCAGCACGAGCGTCGTCAGGGCCGCCGCCGCCCCGCCGAGCAGCAGGCCCAGCGCGCTGAACACCGCGGTCAGGGCCGAGACCAGGACCTGGCCGACCTGCTGGCTCACCGCCGCGACCTGGGCGTGCGTCGCCGGGTCGGACAGCGTCGTCCCGAGGCTCGTCGACGAGCCCCCGAACCGCGTCGCGATCCGGTCGAGCACCTGCGGTGCCTGCGCGACGAGCTCGCCCACCTGCCGCAGGCCGGGCACGACCAGCACCGCCACCAGCACCGCGGCCACCGCCAGCAGCCCGAGGGCGAGCAGGGCCACCGCGAGTCCGCGCCGCAGCCCGTGGCGGATCAGCCGGACGACCCCCGGCTCGAAGCCCACGGCCAGGAAGAAGCCGGTGAAGGCGAGCAGGAGCGCCTGCCGCGCGCGGAGGGCCACGACGACCACCACGACGACGGCCAGGACGACGAGGGCGCCGACGAGGACCACCGCGGCCACCCGGCCGAGCGTCGGGCCGCCGGCCCCGGCGCGCGCGTGCTCGTCACCGGACGGCGCGGGCGGGTCGGGTCGCACGGCGGATCAGTGCAGCTCGGCCTTGAGGACGATGATCACGACGCCGACGACGACGGAGCCGACGACCGACCCGATCCGCACCAGCAGGGACCGGTGCGACCCGTAGGCCTCGACGAGGCTCAGGCCGGTGAGCGTCAGCAGGCCGAGCCACAGGGCGATGTCGATGCCGGTCGCGACCGGCACGTCGAGGAGGTGGACGAGCAGGAGGAAGACGGCGGCGAGGAGGCCGGGCGCGGCGGCCATCGAGCAGGCGCTGAGCTCGTGGCGGATCTCCGCGCGGGGGACCTTGTGCGCCGAGGTCAGGGCCGCCGAGAGCAGGCCGGCGTAGGCCTCGCCGAAGAAGATCACGAGTCCCGTCCCGGCGACGGTCACCACGGCCGTCGTCAGCGTGGTCTCGTGGTCGCCGAGGTAGGCGAGCACCGACATCGCGAAGATCGACCCCGTCAACGCGGTGCGCAGGTGGGCCCGGACCGAGGGACTCAGGTCGCTGCTCGCGGCCACCGCGCGATCGTTCGTGGTCGCCACCCTGACTCCCGCCCCCGTGTCCGCCGACGTCGGGGCGACCGTGTCCCCGCGCGGCCGGGTCGGACCACGCCCGCGGAGGGTGAATGCACGGCCGGCCGAGGCCGGGGCCGTCGCTCAGGTCGGCCGGCGGGAGAGGTGCGCGGCGAGCTCCACCCGGGACCGGAGCCCGAGCTTGCGCAGGATGTGCGTGATGTGGGTCTGCACGGTGCGGGGCGAGATGTAGAGCCGGGCCGCGACCTGGGGGCTGGTCAGCCCGCGCCCGACGAGCTCGGCGACCTGCAGCTCGGTGGCCGTGAGGCTCTCCCAGCCCGTGGTCGGGCGCCGGCGGGTGCCGCGGACGCCGAGCCGC
Source organism: Actinomycetospora chlora (assembly GCF_039542135.1). NCBI lineage: Bacteria > Bacillati > Actinomycetota > Actinomycetes > Pseudonocardiales > Pseudonocardiaceae > Actinomycetospora > Actinomycetospora chlora. The sequence continues at coordinate 48,884 of NZ_BAABHO010000037.1, read as the reverse complement.
ACGCCGAGGTGGCGCAGCCGGGCCGACACCCGCCGCTCCGTGGTGGTGGCGCCGAGGGACGCCGCCAGGGCGGTGGCGCGGGCGCCCGCGACGCGCGCGTTCGCGCCGTCGCCGCCCGCGGCGGCGAGACAGGCGGCCTCCTCCCAGGCGCTCACCTCGCCGGGGAGGTGACCGGTGGCCCGGAAGTCGAGCGCGGCCCGGGACGCGCCGTCGGCGTCGTGCGCGCCGACGGCGGCGACGAGCCGGGCCGCCGGCGCGACGGCCACGGCCTGCTCGAGGGGGACGGCGGCCGTGTCGCGCACGACGAGCGCGGCCAGGTCGTCGTCACCGGCCGTCCGGGCGATCCGCAGCGTGTCCGGGCCCGCGATCAGCGGCCAGATGACCCGGCCCCGCCCGATCGCCTGCTCCCAGCCGCGCCGTGCGAGGGCGGCCGCGTCCGCCGTCTGCTCCCGGGCCTCGAGCAGCAGGGCTTGCGCCTGCGTGACCTGGGGCAGCCCGAACTGCTCGGGCAGGCCACGCGCCCGCCACCGGTCGAGCGTGGTCTCGGCGTCGGCGAGCTCGCCGCGCCGCACGAGGATCTGCAGCCGCGTCGCGGTGGTCAGCGAGGTCCACGCCGTGCCGGTCGCCGCGGCGGCCTCGAGCCCCGACTCGACCTCGGCGAGCGCGTCGTCCCAGGCCCCGCCGACGAAGTCGATGCCGGCGGAGACGGAGTGGTGGTACGGCGTCAGCCAGAGCCGCCCGGCCTCCTGCGCCCGGCGCCGGGCGGCCACCGAGAGCTCGCGGGCGCGGCCCGGGCCGTCCGCGTACAGGGCGACGAACGCGGGCCACACCGGTGCGCTGGGGCTGTCGGTCCACGGGCGGGCCCCGTTCCGGGGCGGCATCGCGGCGGCGCGCTCCGCGCGGTCGAAGCCGTCCCGCGCCCGCCCGGCGAGCAGGAGCTCGACCGCGTCGCTGATGAGCCCGCTGCGCGACACGGCCGGCGTGGCCGCGGGGCCCTCGAGGGTGTCGTGGCCCGCCAGCAGGCGCACCCAGCGCTCGATGTCGGCGAGTGCGGCGCGCGCCTCGTCGGAGGGGGCGCGGGCCCGGCTGGCCGCGATCTCGGCGAGGGCGCCGTCGACGTCGGCGCCGCTGACCAGGCAGAACAGCAGGACGCCGCGCAGCGCGGCGTGGGTGGCCGGGTCGCGGGAGCGGGCGAGCCGGTCACGGGCCGTCCGCTCGGCGGCGGCGACCTGACCGGAGATGGCGAGCGCTCCGGCCCGGTCGACCGCGAGCTGGTCCGCGGCGCGCTCGTCCCCGGTGAGCTCGCCGCCGACCTCGCCGAGCAGCTCGGCGGCGGCCAGGGGTGCGTGCTCGAGCTCGGTGGCGGCGCGGTGGACGGTCGCCGGGGCGTCGGCGTCGTGCGCCGACGCGTCGTGGCGGGCGATCGCCGTGGTCGCGTCGCCCCGGCGGCGCTGGGCCGCGGCGCACGCGGCGTGCAGGGCGCGCCGCACCGGGGCGTCGAGGTCGGCGAGCACGACGTCGCCGTAGAGGTCGTGGGCGAGCGTCACCCGTCCGTCCGGTAGCCACCGGACGAGCCCGGCGTCGGCGGCCAGGTCGGCGGTGCCGGCCGCGGCGACCGCGCCCGCGCCGAGCAGGTCGGCCAGCGTCGCGAGGTCGGCGGCCCCGCCCCACACCGCCAGGGTCTGCACCACCTCGCGGACCGGCGGCTCGACCATCGCCAGGTGCGCGCGGACCGCGGCCTCGACGGAGTCCGAGACGCCGCCCTCGGCGTCGTCGAGCCGGACCGTGGCGTCCTCGACCCGGAGGGCCCGGCGGCGGTCGAGCTCGTCGAGGAGGATGCGGGCCCGGAACGGGTTGCCGTCGGCGCCGGCCAGCAGGGTCGCCAGCCGTGCGCCGGGCGGTGCCCCGCAGCGCGCGCGGACCATCGCGTCGAGGGCGCCGGGCCCGAGCCCGCTGACCGTGACGGACCGGACGTCCGGGTGCCGGGCGAGGGCGGTGAGCGCCGGGCGCTCGGGCGCGGTGCGCCGGGCCAGGACGGTGACGAGGGGGAGGTCCGGGGCGAGGTCGGCCACGCGGGCCAGCAGGTCGAGCGAGTCCGGGTCCGCCCGGTGGGCGTCGTCGACGCACAGGGCGAGGGGGCCCGGACCGCTCTGGGACTCCAGCGCGGCGACGATCTGGTCCGGGGTGTCGGGCCGAGGGGGGTAGACGGGGTCGAGACCGAGCAGGTCGGTGACCACGCCGAAGGGTCGGCGACCGACGTCGTCGGCACCCACGCGCCGGGTGTCGACGCCGTGGTCGAGCAGCCGGCGCCCGAGCGCGTCGAGCGTCGTGGACTTCCCGGCGCCCGGGGCGCCGGTGAGCAGGACGCCCCGCAGGCGCCCCCCGACCAGGTCCGCGACGAGCCCTTCCACCTCACCGGACGCCACCGCCGACGGCGCCTCGGTCATGCCCGCAGGATAGATCGCCGACCCGCGCCGGGCGCGGGTCCGCGGGGTCAGGACGCGACGGGCTCGCGGGTCGGGGCCGGGACGGTCTCGTGGCGACCGGCGGCGTGGCGCAGCGCGCGGTGGTGGGCCCACACCGCGGCCAGGCCGAACACCGGGAGAAGGACGTCGGTCCACAGGACGACCCCGGCGTTGCCGGCCGCGACGTTGCCGTGGGCGACCAGCTGGTAGACGTGCCCGCCCGCGGCGCCCCAGAGGAACGGGGTCACCCCCAGCACGGCGGCGAACTTCAGGCGCAGGTCACTGCGGCGGGTGAAGGCCAGGAAGCCGAGCAGGGCGAAGCCCAGGCTCGCGAACGCGACCTCGAGCTGGAAGGGGCTCTGGACCCAGCCGATCACTCGCGCCGAGAAGTCGCCGAAGACGCTGTGGACCACGAAGTTCCACGTGAAGCTGACGCCGATGCTGAAGAGCAGGAAGTGGTCGAGCAGCGCCCCGCTCACCGTCCCCGGGGCCTCGGACCGACCGGATCGCCGGGACCGGGCGATGCGGATCCCGGCGGTCACGAGTCCGACCACGAACAGGGTGAGCGTGAAGTTCACGAGCAGGAACGTGATGATGCCGGCGATCATGGTGTCGTCCTCCGGTGGTTGGGTGGGTGCGTCGACGATCGCGTCCCGGCGCGGGCGAGACATCCGCCAACCCGCGGAGAAGTGGCGTTCCGTGACCGGCGAGCGGTCTGCGCTGCTCCGTTCGAGGACAACATGGCCAGGGTCGGCGCGGGAGCTCACGGAACGGGACATCTGCGCGCACTGGCGGATGTCTCGCGACGGCTGCGGCGCGACGCTCGGGGCCATGTCGACGCCGCCGGTGACCGCGCCCGACCCCGCCGAGGTGGACGTGCCCGCGCTGGAGGTCCGGGGTGAGCTGCCGGTCGAGCTCGACGGCGCCTACGTCCGCCACGCCCCGGGCCCGCGGTCGGTTCCCGCCGGGAACGGCGCGCTGCACCGCGTCGTCGTCCGTGACGGGGGCGCGGGGTACAGCACCCGCCCCGGGCGGCCGACCGGCACCGTGTCCACCGCGTCTGAGGTCACCGTCGTGCGGCCCGCGGGGCGGCTGCTCACCTTCGCCGACCCCGGCGTCACCGCGCGCCCCAAGGTCGATCCGCGGACGGGCGAGATCGTGGTGTCCCGTTGCCACCTCGACCCGCCGTACCTGACCTGGTGGGTGATCCGCCCGGACGGGTCGGTGACCGCACCGCTCCCGATCGCGGGGCTCGGACGTCCGGTGCTGGTCTACGACACGGCGCTGACCGAGCACTACGTCGTGCTGGTCGTCGCGCCGCTGTTCCTCGACCCGCCGCTGTCCTGGGAACCGGAGCACGGCACCCGCATCGCGGTGGTGCCGCGGGACGGCGGCCCGGTGCGCTGGTGCCACGACGAGGCGTTCTGGGTCCGGCACGGCGCGGGCGCCCACGAGCGCGACGACCCCGCGGCCGGCAACCCCGTCGTGCTGGACCACGTGGAGTGGCCACGCCCCGCCGACCTGGTCCCGGGGCCCGCCGGGGCGCGCGGGCTGCTCACCCGCGTCGTGCTCGACCCGGCCGCGGGGACCGTGACCCGCACCGTGCTCGACCCCCGGTCCGTGGAGCTCCCCCGCATCGACGACCGTCGCGTCACCAGTCGTCCCGGCACCATCGCCGTGACCTGTGCCAGCGGTCGGCGGCACACCACCGTCCCGGACGCCCTGTCCTGGATCGACCCCGACGCGGGCACGGCGGCGACCTGGCCGGCGGACGAGCTCGTCCCCGGCGAACCCGCCTACGCCCCCTGCCCGGGCACCGCCGCCTCGGACCGCGGGTGGTGGCTCAGCCTCGCCATGGCGCCGGGCACCGGGGAGAGCTGGCTGCTGGTCTTCCCGGCCGCGGACCCGGGCGCCGGCCCGCAGGCGCGCGTCCGCCTCCCGGTGCGCGTGCCGCCGGGCCGGCACGGCACCTGGTTGCCCGCCCGACCGACCGGAGACCGACCGTAGTCAGGCATGCCCGAATCTGGCCTCCGACACCTGTTCGGCGTAACACCCGGTCACGTTGAGCCCGAATCTCCGCCACCTTGCGGATGTCTCGGCACCGTCCGCGGCCGAGGCTCACGGTCATGTCCTTCACCAAGGTCCTCACCGGGTTCGTGCCCTGGATCGTCTTCAGCCTGATCGCCACCCGGCTCGGCCCCGGCGCCGTGGGCGTCGCCTGCGTCCTGGCCGCCCTGGTCGCGGGCGGGCTCATCGCCCGCTCCCTGGCGCGCGGCGAGTCGGCCAAGCTGCTCGAGGTCACCGGCGTCGTGGTCTTCGTGGGCCTCGGGGTCGTCGCGGTGGCCGTGCCGGGGGTCGACGCGTTCCTCGCCTCCTACGGTCGCGCGCTCGCCGCGGCGATCCTGGCCGTGGTGATCTTCGCTCTGCTGCCGGTCATGCCCTTCACCGAGCAGTACGCCCGCGAGAGCGTGCCGCGGCAGTACTGGCACACGCGCGAGTTCCGGGCGGTGAACCGCCGGATCAGCGCCGTGTGGGGCGCCGCCGTCGCCGTCATGGCCGTCGGGCACGCGATCGCGGGGACGTTCGAGGTGCCCGATCCGGGTGTCGGCCCGCTCCACCGGCCCGTCGACCTGGTGTTCAACTGGCTGGTCCCCGGCGCCCTGGTCTGGTGGGCGGCCCAGCGGACCCGGCAGCTCACGAGCCACGCGGGCTCGGCGGCCGTCGACGCCCCGACCGTGTCCGTGCGGACGGAGCGCTGAGATCGGTCTCGCGTGGAGCCGCGCCCGGACCTGATCGGGCGATGGAGACCCGGCCGCGCGGGCGGGACGGTACCGGCGTGACGAACACCGACGCCGGGCCCGGCCTGGTCGAGCCGGTGCCCGGGTACCGGACGCGCGTCGTCGACGAGGGCGCCCGGGACGGCCCCGCCGTCGTCCTGCTCCACGGCACCCCGCTCGACCTGCGGGCGTGGGATCCGCTGGTCCCCGCGCTGCGCGCGACCCGTCGGGTCGTGCGGTTCGACGCCCGCGGCCACGGGGTCGCCGAGGACGTCCCGGTGCCCGACGTCGGCCGGCTCGCGGCCGACGTCGTCGCCGTGCTGGACCACCTCGGGGTGGCCGACGCCCACGTCGTCGGCCACTCGTGGGGCGGGGAGATCGCCCAGCGGGTGGCGGTCGAGCACCCCGGCCGGGTCGCGCGCCTGTCGCTGGTGTGCACCCGCGCGTCCCCGTTCCCGCCGTTCGGCGAACTCGCCGCGTCGCTCCGCGGCGGCACGGTCGACCTGGAGGCCCTGCTCGGCCGCTGGTTCACTCCGGCGGAACGGGCCGAGCCGGCCGGGGCCGCGGCGACGGTGCGCGCCTGGCTGCGCGACGCCGACCGCGAGCGGTGGGCGGAGGCCCTCGACATGATCGCGACGTTCGACGGCCTCGCCGACCTCGCGGCGGTCGCCGCCCCCGCCGACGTCGTGGTCGCGGAGCTCGACGCGGTCGCCACCCCGGCGCACATGGCCGAGATCGCCCGCACCCTGCCCGACGCCGCGTGCCACGTGCTGCCGGGCGCGCGGCACCTCGCGCCCCTGCAGCACGCGGACGCGATCGCCCGCGTCCTGCTCGCCTGAGCGCTCCGGTCAGACGTCCCTGGGCGACCGTGCCACTGGGAGCGAACTGGGAGCGGCCCTCCGCAGACTCGGCCCGTGACCGCCGCGACGACGACCACCACCCGCGACCCCGGCCCCTGGCTCTGGGCCGTCACCGGCGTCGCGTGGCTCGTGACGCTGGTCCTCATGGTCGTCCCCGCGGCGATGGGGACCATGCCGTCGATGGCCGCCGCCGACCTCGCCGGTGGTGCGGCACCGGTCGTGACCGTGATCGTCTTCGCCGTCGGCTGGGTCGTCATGGTCGCGGCGATGATGCTGCCCACGACGGTCCCGATGGCCCGGCTCGTCGTGGTCGTGACCTCGGACGTGCCGGACCGGCGGCGGGTGCTCGCCACGTTCGCCGGCGCCTACGTCGCCGTCTGGTCCGCCGCCGGGCTCGTCGGGCTCGGGGTCGCGGCGCTCGTCGCCCGCGTCACGGCCGGCGTCCCGGGGCACCTCGTCCTCGCCGGCGCGCTCGCGCTCGCCGGGGCGTTCCAGTTCAGCCCGCTGAAGAAGCGCTGCCTGACGCTGTGCCGTGACCCGCGGGCCGTCCTGTTCACCCGGTACCGCCGGGGCGCGGGCGGGGCGTGGTCGCTCGCGCTCCGGCACGCCCTGGACTGCCTGGGCTGCTGCTGGGCGCTGATGGCCGTGATGTTCGCGGTCGGCTCCGGCGGCCTGGTCTGGATGCTCGGCCTGACCGCCGTGATGGTCGCCGAGAAGAACGCCCCCTGGGGCCGGCGCCTCGTCGCCCCGCTCGGGGTGGCCCTGCTCGTGGCCGCGGTGCTCCTGGTCGGCCTGGCCGTCGCCGCGCCCGCCCCCATGCCCCACCACATGTGACGGAGGAACCGTGGGTTATATCCTCGAAGGACGCCTGGTCGAGATCTGCAGCTGTGCCAGCCTCTGCCCCTGCTGGGCGGGACTCGACGCCGACGACGGCGCCTGCCACATCAGCTGGATCTTCCACTTCGACCACGGACACGTGGACCACGTGGACATGGCGGGCACGAACATGGGCGTCTTCGGCGTCATCCCGGGCAACGCCAAGGACGGGAACGGCCGCATCGTGGCGGTCCTCGACGAGAAGGACAGCGAGGAGCAGCACGAGATCATGCGCAAGGTCGTGACCGGCGGGGTCGGCGGCCCGCTCGGCGAGCTCGCGAAGCTGATCAAAGAGGTCGTCGCGTTCGAGACGGCCGACTTCGAGTTCGACGTGGACAAGGGCACCGGCACCTACCGCGCCGGCCGGTGGTTCGGCGGCGAGTCGGAGAACTTCCGGTCGCCGCTCGGTCGCCACATGGAGATCCGCCACAGCGCGCTCGCCCCGGTGCTCGGCGACCCCGCCTACCCCGGCCGGGTGGTGCACCACCACATCGACGACCCGACGTACGGGATGGAGTTCACCGCCCGACAGTCGACCCAGACGACGATCCGCTACGTCTGGGTCTGACCGTCGAGCGCGACGGGAGCCCGGAAGTCCGCGACGGTCAGGCGTGCGACGCCGCGGCCGATCCGCTCCCTCGCCTCCTCGGGCACCGCGGCCCGGGTCCGCGCGAGGAGCTCCTCGGTGCCCGCGACGGTGGGCCAGGGCAGGCCGGCGTGGTCGTTCTGGGCCCGTGCCGCGCCGTACACGCGGAGCGCTTCGTCGTGGCGGCCCAGCACGGCCAGCGTGTTGGCCCGCTGCTCGAGCTGCAGGGGCGCCTGTTGCCGCCCGGTCCCGTCGACCACGGCCAGGCAGGTGTCCGACCAGCGCAGGGCGGTCGCCGGCTCGCCGGCCGCCAGGGCGGCGGTGTGGGCGATGGCGCTGGAGACCCACGCCCCGAACCAGTTCCCGGCGTCCGTCGACTCGCGGTACACGTCCGCGAGCTCCCCGAGCACGGACGCGGGGTCGCGGTGGCCGAGCCGGGCCATCGCGGTGCGGACCCGGTGGGCCAGCGCCAGGGTGGGGTCCGCGGTGCGCCCCACGATGTCCCCGACGGGGTCGAGGACGGCCCGCGCCCGCTCGGGATCCCCGACGAAACCCAGGCACGTGGACAGCACCGCGAGGGCGTCGCCGATCAGGAGCTCCTGACCGGGGTCCGGGTCGAGTCCGCGGAGCGTCGCCAGCGCCCGGTCCACCACCGGTGCGGCGAGGGCGAGCCGCCCGGCGAACGCCCGGATCGTCGCCAGGGCCACCGAGAGCCGCAGCGCGACCTCCGGGGCGGTGCTCGCCGGCCCGCCGGCGTCCCGGTCGTGGGCGACCTCGATCCAGCGCGCGCCCTCGGCCGTCGCGTCGTGCTGGAACCAGAACATCGCCCCGAGATCGGCGAGGATCTCCACCCCGCGGGCCGACGGGTCCTCCACCAGGGTGCGCTGCAGGGTGCTCCGCAGGGCGACCGCGTCGTCGGTGAGTGCCCGCGTGCGGGCGACGTCCTCCGGCGTCCCCAGCCGGGGCGGGCCAGCCGCGACCAGACGCGCCACCCAGGTGTCCCGCCGGTCCCGCGCCGCGGTGGTCTCCCCGGCGTCGTCGAGGGCGCGGGCGGCGTGGGCCCGCACGATGGTCAGCTGCGAGAACCGCGACGGGCGGCCGGGCCGGGCCGGGCCGCGGGCCACGACCATCGAGCGGTGGGTGAGGTCGGCCAGCAGGTCGGCGGCGGCCACCGGCGTGGTGCCCGCGACCGCGGCCGCCGCGGCGACGGTGAACGGGCCCGGCAGCACCGCGAGGCTGCGGTGCAGGCGCCGGGCCCCGTCGTCGAGCAGGCGGTGGCTGCGCTCCACCGCGGCGTAGACGGTCGGCCGGACCCCCTGGCGGCGGCGCCCGAGCCCGGAGAGGGAGCCCGGGTCCTCCTCGGACTGGTCGGCGATCTCGGCGAGGGTGAAGGTGCCGGCGCGGGCGGCGGCGAGCTCGAGGGCGAGCGGGATCCCCTCCACCGCGCGGCACACCCGCCGGGCGTCCGCGAGGTCGTCGGGGTCGGTGGGCCCGGCGGCGCCCTCCCAGCGGTCCAGGAACAGGTCGAGCGCGGCGCCGCGGGGCTGGTCGTCGTCCGGGACCGCGAGGGGCGCCAGCTCCACGACGGTCTCGTGCTCGAGATCGAGGCGTTCCCGGCTGGTGACGAGCAGCACGAGCCGCGCCGCGTCCCGGCCGAGGCCCTCGGCGAGCGAGGCCACCTCGGCGAGGACGTGCTCGCAGTCGTCGAGCACGACGAGGGCCCGCCGCTCGCGCAGGAAGGCGCGCAGGGCGTCCGACGGGGAGCCGACGGGCGGCGCGGCGAGCGAGAGGGCGGTGCCGATCGCGTCGATCACCTGGCCGCCGTCGCGCGCGCCGGTGAGGTCGACGAACCAGACGCCGTCGCCGAACGTGTCCGCGACCCGGTGCGCCGCCTCGACGGCCAACCGCGTCTTCCCGACCCCGGCCGGCCCGCAGATCGTGATCAGCGGCGACCCGCCCGCCAGCGACGCCAGCCGCTCGAGCTCGTGGTCGCGGCCCACCAGCCGGCTCGACCACCGGGGCAGGTCGGGGGCGGGCGGCGACCGGGCCGGGTCCGGCACCGCGCGCAGCGTGGGGTCGTCGGCCAGCACGCGGGCGTGCAGCGCGCGGAGCTCGTCGGCCGGCTCGGTGCCGAGCTCGTCGACGAGCAGCGCGCGGGCCCGCGCGAACGTGGCGAGGGCGTCGTCGACCCGCCCGGCGCGGTACTCGGCGAGCATGCGCCGCGCCCAGAGGCGCTCGCGCAGCGGGTGCTCGCCGAGGGCCGACCCGAGTTCGAGCAGCGCCTGCTCCGGGCGTCCGAGGGCCAGCAGCGCGTCGACGTGGCGTTCGTCGAGCTGCGCGCGCAGCTCCTCCAGGCGGGCCACCGTGGGCGCCGCCCACGGCCGGTCGGTCACCGGCCCGAGCGGCCGGCCCCGCCAGAGGACCCGTGCCGCCTCGCACCGTTCCAGCGCGGCGCCGGGCTCTCCCCGGTCGAGCAGGGTCCCGGCCTCCTGCACCAGGGCACCGAACCGCAGCGAGTCCACCTGGCCGGCCGCGACCCGCAGCCGGTAGCCGCCCGGCTCGGTGACGAGGACCGACCACGGGGTGCCGGGCTCCCGGTGCGGCTCGAGCACCTGGCGCAGGCGCCACAGGTGCGACTCCAGCGTCGACACGGTGCGCGGCCGCCCGTCGTCCCAGATCGCCTCACCCAGGGTGTCGACGGAGACCGGGCGGTCGGCGTGGACGAGCAGGACGGCGAGGGCGACGGTCGTGCGCGGGCCGCCCGGCGAGCGCACGTGCCCGTCGACCTCCACGAGGAGCGGACCGAGGTCCAGGAAGCGCACCACCGGAACGGGTCAGACCGTCCGCGCGACGGGTTCGGGGTGGGCGGGGTCGCCCGGGCGTGCGGCGTCGCGCGCGATCCGGTGGGCGGTGTAGGTGAGGGCGCCGAGGCTGACGACGGCGAGGACGAGGTAGCTCAGGACGCCGCCGAGGCTGTCCCACAGCGTGTGCAGGACGACGGCCAGCACGAACGTCAGCACGAACCAGCGGACCGCGTGGCGCCGGCGCCCGATCGCGAACAGGGCCGCCGCCGTCAGGCCGGTCCAGGCCATGTGCCCGGCCGGGCTCATCAGCCCGCGCAGCATGAGCAGGTCGACGGTCTCGGTGATGCCGCCCCGCGAGGTGAGCAGGCTGACGAACCCGTAGCCCATCGTCTCCAGCGCCGCGAAGCCCGCGCCGCACGCGACGCCGAGGAGCAGCCCGTCGGCCGTGCCGAGCCGTCGGCGCATCACCAGGAACAGCGCGAGGGGCACGAGGAGCTTGGCGGACTCCTCGATGACGGCCACGCCGAGCATCGGCAGCCCGCCGAGGGCCCGCTTCACGTCGTACTCCAGCGTGCCGGCCACGATCGTGCCGAGGACCCCGCCGAGGAACGCCGCGACCGCGAGCAGCCCGCCCGACACCGTGTAGGGCAGGCGGCGGCCCTTGATGAACGTGACGAAGCCCAGCGGCACCACCGAGGCGCCCAGCAGGATCGCCGACGGCACGAAGTTCGGGTTCTGGGTGGCCACCATCGTGCGCTCGTCGAGCACGAACAGGGCCACGCCGAGGACGAGGACCAGGACCCACGCGTGGCGGGCCAGTCGGCTGCTCATGGTCGGGTCAGTATCGGTTCCGCCGCGGCCGCGCGTCGAGTCGAGCGGGCGTCGGCTGCGGTCGGTGTCCGCCCGCTGACGGGGCGGAGTGGTGCTTGACCCTGGCCCCCTCGGGCCTTGTACTTGGTTGGTCTACCAGTCAGGGAGTGTGGAGTCATGGACGGTGTGCTCGTGGTCGGGGCCGGCCCGGTGGGGCTGACGGCGGCGTGCCAGCTGGCGCGTCTCGGTGTCCCGGTGCGGGTGGTCGACGCGCTGGCGACCCCGACGACGGAGTCCCGCGCCGTCGGCGTCCACGCGCGGAGCCTGGAGATGCTCGCGGCGCTCGGCGTGCTGCCCGCGCTCGAGGCCCGCGGCCGGCGCATCGGTGCCCTGACGATGCTCGACGGTCGCAGCGGCGACACCCGCGCCCGGATCGCGCTCGGCGATGCCCCGAGCCGGCACCCGTACGTGCTCGACATCCCGCAGCCCGACACCGAGGCGGTCCTGGGCGACCGCGCGGCCGAGCTGGGCGTCACCGTCGAGCGCGGCACCCGGCTCACCGCGCTCGAGCAGGACGGCGAGGGCGTCACGGTCACCCTGGCGGGAGCCGAGGGGGAGCGCACCGAGCGGGTCGGCTGGGTGGTCGGTGCCGACGGCGGCCACAGCACGACGCGGCACCTGCTGGGCACGCACCTCGAGGGCGGCTTCCACGGCCAGCACTTCGCCATGGCCGACGTCGACGTCGACACCCCGCTGACCCGCGACACCATCTGGATGTACACCCACCCCGAGGGGATGGGGATCCTCTTCCCGCTGGCCGGGGACCGCGCACGGGTGATGTTCCTCGTGGACGAGCCCACCGACGACGCCCCGACCCTCGAGCGGATCCAGGCCCTCGCGGACGCGCGGATGGGCGGACGCGTGCGTGTCCACCACCCGCGGTGGCTGGCGTACTTCGAGATCCACCACGCCCAGGTCCCGCAGTACCGCCACGGCCGGGTCCTGCTCGCCGGGGACGCCGCGCACGTCCACAGCCCGGCGGGCGCGCAGGGCATGAACACCGGCATCCAGGACGCGGCGAACCTCGCGTGGAAGCTGGCCCTGGTCGCCCGTGGCGCCGACGCCCGGCTGCTCGACAGCTACCACGACGAGCGGCACCCGGTCGGGGCCGAGGTGGTGCGCAGGACCACGCTGCTCACCGAGGTCGGCACCGCGTCCGGCGCGCTGGCCGGCGTCCGCGACGCCGCCCTGTTCCTGGTCGGTCACGTCCACCGCGCCGGCGACGCCGCGGCGACCCAGATGGCCGAACTGACCATCGGCTACCGGCACAGCGCCCTGGCCGTGCAGCACGGGCGGCCCCACCACGGCGGCGCGCACGCCGGCGACCACGCCCCGGACCCCGACGGTCTGCAGCGGGCCGACGGCTCGCCCGTGTCGATCGAGGAGCTGCAGACCCGGCCCGGCTTCCTGCTGCTGGTGCACGGCGACCCCGCCGATCCCGGCGCCCTCGCCGCGACGCTCGGCGACCTCGGCACCGTCGTGACGGTCGGCCGCGACCTCCTCGACCCGGCGGGCGCGCTCGCGCACGCGTACGGCGTCACCGACGGCCGCGACGCGATGGCGCTCGTCCGGCCCGACGGCTACCTCGGGCTGGTCGCCGACACCACCGACCCCGACGTCCTGCGGCGCTACCTCGCCGACGTCCTCGGCGTCGCCGCCCCCGCGGCCGCGTAGGCCCCGTCGTGCCCGACCGGCCGAACCGCCGCGCCGCCATCGTCGAGGCCGCGCTCGAGGTGATCGGGGAGACGGGGCCGGCGGGGTTCACCCAGCCCCGGGTCGCGGCCCAGGCGGGCCTGCGCCAGAGCCACCTCACCTACTACTACCCGACCCGCGACGACCTCCTGGTGGCCGTGGCCGAGGAGGCCGTGCGGCGTCGCGTCGCTCTCGTGCGCGCGGCGCAGGACGCCGGCGGCCCGGACGAGCAGGTCGCGGCCCTCGCGCGGCTGCTGACGGCTCCCGAGCACACCCGGGTGCTGCTGGCCCTCACCCAGGCCGCCGACCGCAACCCGGCGGTCCGTGAGGCGTTCGGCGCCCTGGCCGCGGGCGTCGGCCCGCTCGGGGCCGCGCTGCTCACCGCGGCCGGTGCGGAGCCCGATCCCGCTGACGTCGCCCTCCTGCAGGCCACCTCCACCGGTATCGCGGTGCTCGCCCTCGCCCGGGGTGAGGACGTCACCGGTCTCGCCGAGCACCTGCTCGCCACCCTCGTCGACCGTCTCGCCCGGAAGGACCCGTCGTGACCCCGCACATCCCGCTCAAGCCCTCCACCGCCGGACCCCAGTACGCCGGCTGGACGCCGCGCGCGGTCGCGATGGAGGGACTCGGCGACGCGGTGCACGCGGGCCAGCGGGTCCCGGTGGGCGACGGCGTCACCCTCAACGCCGACGTCTACACACCCGCCGTCGCCGGCCGCTACCCGGCCGTCGTGTCGTTCGCCGGCTACAGCACCGAGTGGCACACCGCGGGCATCCCCACCGGCTCGAACGAGATCGGGTCGCCGCCGGTCTTCACCGACCGCGGCTACTGCCCCGTGATCGTCGAGCGGCGCGGCATGGGCCGCTCCGGCGGCGAGCCCGGGATGTTCTTCTCCGACCAGGACGTCGACGACCACGAGGCCGTCATCGCCTGGGCGGCCGAGCAGCCCTGGTGCAACGGCGAGGTCGTGCTCTTCGGCACCTCGTACTACGGGATGACCCAGCCCCAGGTCGCCGCGCGCCGGCCGCCGGCGCTGCGGGCCTTCTTCGCCAACGAGATCTGCACCGACTTCGTCCGCCAGTTCCAGCAGTTCGCCGGCGTGCCCAACAGCTTCTTCCTGGCGCTGTGGCTCGGCGCGAACTTCACCGACGCCCGCGAGGCCGGGCGGATGTCGCCGACTGTGCGCGCGCTCGTCAGCCGCCTGACCAACGGGCCGCTGCACCCGCTGCTCGAGAAGCTGGTGCACCGCAACGTCGGCACGGTGTTCCGGAGGTTCATGGCCGCGACCCCGAGCGCGTGGGCCCGCGAGATCTTCGCGCACTGGACCTTCGACGAGAAGAGCCGCGAGTCGGCGACGATCCCCGAGGGCTCCACGGGCGTGCTCGGCGACATCGACGTGCCGTTCGTGGTGGTGCAGAACCTCGGCTACTTCAACTTCCACCAGTACGGCACGTACGACCTGTTCGAGAACGCCGCGACGCCGGCCGACCGCCGGTGGATGGTCCTCGCCCCGGCCGAGTACGACCTGCCCGTGTACGCCTGGGAGGGCGAGGCGCTCGCCTTCTTCGACCACGTCCTGCGCGGCGTGGACAACGGCTACGGCGAGCTGCCGCACGTGCGCTACTGGGTCGACGGGGCCGACCGGTACGAGACCGCCACGGCGTTCCCGCCGCCGGAGGGCGAGGTCCGCCGTCTGCACCTCGGCTCGGCCGGTGCCGACCACGTCACCCACCGGCTGACCGAGGCCCGCCCCGAGGAGGGAGCGAACTCCTGGGCCGCGGTCCCGCTCGGGGTGCCGATGCCCGGCGGGCTCGACGAGGTGGCCAACCAGGTCCTGTCCTTCGAGCTGCCGGTCACGGAGGACGTCGAGCTCGCGGGGGCGGTCACCGCCCGCCTGACCTTCAGCAGCAGCGAGATCGACTCGTTCGTGATCGCCCGCCTCTCGCGCGTCGACACGGCGGGCACCGCCCGCCAGCTCTCGATGGGGGCGATGCGTCCGGTGGTCCGGGTCGAGGACACGGCACGCAGCACGGCCATCGAGATCGCGACCGACCTGGGCGTCCGGGAGCCGTTGACCCCGCACGAGCCGGTGGTGCTGCGCTTCAGTCTGACGCCGGGACCGGTCCGGCTCACCGCCGGTGAGTCCCTGCGCCTCGACCTCGCCAGCCGCACCGACCTCGTCCGCAAGGACCCGAGGGAGGGCTACCCGCAGTTCGACCTGCCGGTCCCGCCCTACCTGGCCCGCAACACCGTGCACTTCGGGGGCGCGAGCTGGATCGAGGTGACGAGCGTCGGGGGTCTGCGCCCTACGCTCGGTCCGTGATCGACACCCCGCCGGCGGTCGAGCTCCACGTCCACGTCGAGGGCACCCTCGAGCCCGAGCTGATCACGGAGCTCGCGGCACGGAACGGCATCGCGCTGCCCTACCGGGACATCGAGGACCTGCGCGCCCGCTACGCCTTCCACGACCTCGCGGACTTCCTCGCGCTCTACTACGCGAACATGGCCGTGCTGCGGACCGCCGACGACTTCGCCGCCATGACCCGGGCCTACCTGCGGCGCGCCGCCGCCGGCGGGGTGCGCCACGTCGAGCTGTTCGTGGACCCCCAGGCCCACCTGGTCCGCGGGGTCCCGCTCGCGGCGGTGGTGGACGGCGTCGCGGGCGCCCTCGCCGACGACGCGCCCGGACTCGGCATCACCACCGGGCTCATCGCCTGCTTCCTGCGCGACCGGCCCCCCGCCGAGGCGGTCGACGTGCTGCGCGCGCTGCTGGCGGCGGACGCGCCGCTGCTGGGGATCGGCCTGGACAGCGCTGAGGTCGGCCACCCGCCGGGCGGGTTCGCCGAGGTGTTCGCGCTGGCCGCGGAGGCCGGGCTGCACCGCGTCGCGCACGCGGGGGAGGAGGGCCCGGCGGCGTACGTCACCGAGGCCCTCGACGTGCTCGGCGTCGAGCGCATCGACCACGGCATCCGCAGCCTCGACGACCCCGAGCTCGTCGACCGCCTCGTCCGCGACGCCGTCCCGCTGACGGTCTGCCCGCTGTCCAACGTGCGCCTGCGCTGCACGCCCGACCTCCGCGACCACCCGCTCGCGACCATGCTGCACCGCGGCCTGCGCGTCAGCGTCCACTCCGACGACCCGGCCTACTTCGGCGGCTATGTCGACGACAACCACCGCGCGGTCGCCGCGGCGCTCGGCCTGACCCGCGACGACCAGGCCCGGCTCGCCCACCACGCCGTCGACGCGGCGTTCGTGTCGGCCGAGCGCGCGGCCGAGCTGCACGCCGAGGTCGACGCCTGGCGCGGGTGAACCAGCGCGCGCCGTGTCGTCTCGTCGACGTTCGGTGAGCAGATCAAGCACTACTCGCCAGTAGTGACTCTGATGGAGCAACGCAAACCGCAACAATTCCACCGATCGTGACGATGAGGAGTGTGAGACGCGGCGAGAGCCGCTGTATCGGGGGGATGCATACGTGAAGAAGACGGTCACGACCAGGTCCGCGTCGGTCGAGGCGGCCCGGGCGAGGAAGGCCGCGCGGGTCGCCAAGGCCCGGCGCGCCGGGCGGTCGGCGGTCACCTCGCGGACGGCGCAGACCACGCTCGCGGCGGCGATCGGCGCGGGCATCCTGCTCCACGGTGGGCAGGAGGCGCCGGCGGTGGCCCTGCCGGTCGGCGCGGTCGTGCACACCATCGCGGTGACGACGCCGACCGGCTCCGGTTCCGGCGCCGATTCCGATTCCGGCTCCGGCTCCGGTGGCGACACGGCCGACGAGAGCTCCGCGAGCACCTCGGACGACACCTCCGGGTCGGGCGGCGACGGGTCCACGAACGCCACCTCGGAGGAGCCGACGGGCAGCTCCGGGGAGACGACGGAGCAGGCGCCGCCGTCGGACACGACCCCGACGACCGGAGCCACGACCGAACCGACGATCGACACCACGACCGAGCCCGAGCCCTCGACGTCGGCCGCCGCGCCGACGACCGCCACGACCACGCCTGTCGTCCCCACGACCACCCCCGCCCCGGTGGTCGGTCCGCTCCCGGCGACGGCGTCGGCCGTGACACCCACGGCCGCGACGCCGACCACCGCGGCCGCGGCCCCGAACGCCACACCGGCCGCCACGGCCGGACCGAGCGCCGCGCCCGCCGTGCGCTCCGCGGCCCCGTCGCGAGGACGCCACGCCGTCGCCGACAACCTGCTGACGCGGATCGCGCTCGCCCTCGGCGGTGTCGTGCCGACCGCGCCGCACGGCGGTCCCGGCCCCGTCGCGCCGGCCGCGCCCACGAGCGCCCTGCTCCTCGCCCAGTGGGCCTTCTTCCGGCGCGGCGAGAACCCGCTGTTCAACCGCGCGCCGACGGCGACCGTCACCCCGGGCCCGCCGACGACCACCGGCCAGAGCACCGGCGACGTCGACGGCACCGACCCCGACCACGACCCGCTGACCTACTCCCTGCTCACCGAGCCGGCCCACGGCACCGTGGACCTGGACGAGGACACCGGCACGTACATCTACACGCCGAAACCGGGCTACGTCGGCACGGACACCTTCACCATCCGGGTCCGGGACAACGACCCGACCGCGCCCGGTCTCGGCAACCTCACGTTCCTGGTCAACCGGCTGCTCGCGCGGTCCCACCCCGAGCTGGCGAACCGCCTGTTCGGCGCGCACACCGTCGACGTCCCGATCACGGTCACGACCGTGCCCACCACGACGCCGATCGACGGCACCGTCGACAGCACGACCGGGGCGACCACCGGCAACCTCGGCGTCACCCTGGGCGAGGGGCAGGTCTTCACCGTCACGACCCCGCCGTCGCGCGGCACGCTGACGATCAACCCGGATGGCACCTACGTCTACACGCCGACCGCCGCGGCGCGCCTCGCCGCGGCGCGGACCCCCGGTGTCGACACCGACACGTTCACGGTGCGGGTCGATCGGCAGAGCACGCAGACCGTCGCGCGCCTCGCCCTCCGGGCCGCTGACACGGGCGAGACGATCATGCAGACCGTCGAGGTCCCGCCGGCGCAGCCGGCGACGCCCACGGTCGTCACGACGGTGCCCGTCGGGTCGGCGCCCTCCTCGATCGTGATCAGCCCGGACGGGACGTACGCCTACGTCCAGAACCGCTCCGAGATCACCGCGGTGGACCTCGTGTCCGGAGCGACCAGGACGCTGCCGGCGAACGGTCTGCTGCGCCTGAGCCCGGACGGCTCGCGGGCCGTGGTCCTCCAGCCGGGCTACGGCGGCGACCCCGGCACCGTGTCGGTGATCGACACCGCGACCAACACGGTGGTGCGCGACGTCGCGCTCGGAGCCACCATCGGGCAGATCGGCTACAGCCCGGCCGGCGACCTGTACTACGTCGCCGACCAGAGCAACGCGACCATCACCGTGATCGACACCGCCACCGGCCGGGTCGTGAGCACCATCGCGGTCAACGAGGCGGCCGACGTGCGCACCTCGCCGGACGGCACCCGGCTCTACGCCACCAGTGCCACCGGCGGCACCGTCACTGTGATCGACACGGCCTCGGGGACCCAGCTCGCCCAGCTCCCTCTCGGCGGTTCGCCCCAGCTCGCGGACGTCAGCCCGGACGGTGGGCGGGTCGCCGTCGTCGACACCGCCGCGAACACCGTGCGCGTCATCGACACCGCGACCCTGCAGGTCTCCGACCCCATCACCCTCTCCACGTTCCCGGCCGTCCGGTGGAGCCCGGACGGGAGCCGGGCCTACGCGTTCACCGACGACGGGGGCACGGTCACCGTCATCGACGCGGTGACCGGCGCCGCCACGGCCACGATCCCCGTCGGCGCGCACTCGACCGACCTCTATGTCAGCCCGGACGGCACCCGCCTCTACGTCCCCGACTACGCCGACGGCAAGGTCCGGGTGATCGACACGTCCACGTCCGCCGTCGTGGCGACCGTCGACGTCGGCACCGGGACGTCGGGCGTGCAGTTCGCGGGCGACCGCGCGTACGTCGTGACCCGCGGGGCCGCCGCGGTCACGATCCTCGACACGACGACCGACGCCGTGGTCGAGGTGGTCCCCCTCGGCCGCAGCACCAGCTTCGGGACGCTCAACCCGAACGGGAGCCAGATCTGGTTCGTCGACGCCGACGGCGTGCAGACCATCGTCGACACGACCGACGACAGCGTCCGCACCCTCACCGGCTTTGTGCTCGAGCCGACGTTCAGCCTCGACGGCGCCCGGGCGTACCTCACCCGGCCGGACGGCTCGACGTCGGTGTACGACACGGCGACGCTCGACCCACTCCTGGTCACCGACTACCAGGACGTGGGCGGCAACAGCCCGGACGGCCGGTTCGTCTACACGTTCGACCGGGACACCGGGATCGTGTCGTTCCTGGGCACCCTCGACGGCTCCGGCACCGCCTTCTCGGTGCCGGGGGCGACCGCGGTGGCGTTCAGCCCGGACGGCCGCTACGCCCACGTGCTCAGCACCGACGGCACCCTCACCGAGATCGCGCTGGTCGACGTCCCGGCCGGCCCGCCCGCCCAGACCGGGACGGCGACCGCCGGGACGCCCGACGCCACGACCGGGGCCGTCGCCGGCGACCTCGGCTTCGGGACCGGGCCGCTGACCTACCGGGTCACCACCCCGCCGGCGCACGGCACGGTCACGGTTGGCGCCGACGGGCGCTACGTCTACACCCCGAGCGGCGCGGGACGCCGCGACGCGGCGCTCAGCCCGGGCGAGGACGCGGACACCTTCACGATCACGGCCTACAGCAAGCCGGGCACCGGGACACCGGTCGCGGTGACCGTCGTGGTCGCCCCGGCGACCGGTCCGCTGGTGACCTCGACGGTCGCGGTCGGCGGGTCACCCGGTGCCCCGGTGCTGCTCCCCGACGGCCGGGTGATCGTCTCCAGCTTCGACGACGGCACGGTCACCCTGTTCGACCCGGCCTCCGGCGCGTCGACCGTGGTCGCGGTCGGTGGCTATCCGCAGCGCGTCGTGCTCGGCGCGGACGGCAGCCGGGGCTACGTCACCAGCTCCGCCGACGGGACGCTGACGGTGTTCGACACCGGCACCGGCGAGGTGCTGGCCGTCGTGCCCGTCGGGAGCTACCCCGACGTGCCGCAGCTGGGCCCGACCGGGGGCGTCGTCGTCGTGAGCCGCGGGGACCGCACGCTCACCCTCGTCGACCCGGCCACCGCGGCCGCCACCACCGTCACCCTGGACGCGATCCCGATCGACGTGCGGTACGGCCCCGACGGCAGCCGCCTCTACGCCACCGCCGACGGCACGCTCACCGTCCTCGACGCGCGCGACGGCACCGTCCTGGCCACCGTCCCGCTCGGCGGGATCGCCTACGAGCCCCGGTTCAGTCCGGACGGCAGCCGGCTCGCGGTCACCTCGTACAGCGGCAGCGTGACGCTCGTCGACACCGCGGACCACCACGTCGTCGCGGTGATCCCCGTGACGCCGAACTACGCCGGCTCGGCGGAGTTCACCCCCGACGGCTCGCGGGCGCTGATCCCGAGCTACGGCCCTGGCGCCACGGTGACCGTCGTCGACCCGAGCGACGGCACCGTGCTCGCCAGGGTGCCCGTCGGCGACGGCCCGAGCCCGATCCGCCTGGCCGCGGACGGCGTCCACGCCTGGGTCGCGAGCAACTCCTCCGACAGCGTGACGGTCATCGACACCCGAGACGGCTCGGTCGCGGCCACCTTCGCGCTCCCCAGCACGGGCGACGTCGTCTTCACCCCGGACGGGACGCGTGCCGTCGCCCCCGACAGGAACGGCGGGATCGTGACCGTCATCGACACGGCGACCCTGACCGTGCTGGGCACCGCCGACGTCGGCTCCGGCATCGGCGAGCTACGGACGAGCCCGGACGGGGCGTTCCTCTACATCTCCGGCCGCGAGGCGGGCACCGTCACCGTCGTCGCCACGGCCGACGGCTCCCGGGTCGCCACCATCCCCGTCGGCCAGCGGCCCGGAACCCTCTCGGTCAGCCCCGACGGCGGGCGCCTCTACGTCAGCGACGACTGGTCCGGCGCGCTCACCGTCATCGACACGGCGGACTTCCACGTCGTCACCACCCTTCCGGACGCCCAGGCGTGGGAGACCTCCGTGGCGTTCAGCCCGGACGGGGCCTACGGCGTCGTCCGCGGCGGGGGACAGCTGCTCGTGGTCTCGACGGCGGACGACACGGTCACCGTCGTGCCCGTCGAGGGCAACGGCGGGGCCTCCTGGTTCACCCCGGACGGGCAGTACGCCCTGGCGTACGACGTCCGGGCTGGGACGGTGAACGCGGTGTGGCTCCCGGCTGCGGCCGGCGCGGGTGGCGGCGTCACCCAGACCTGACGCACCTAGGCCCGCACCTGCCGGTCGCGCTCCCGCGCGGCGACGTCGGCCGCCGAGCAGAAGCCGCGCCCGGAGCGCTTGAGGCACAGCAGCCCCACGAGCGTCCCGTCGTCGGCGACGACGGCGAGGCGCCGCCGCCCCTGCGCCGCCATGTCCGCCCAGGTGGCGGCGAGGTCGGCGTCGGGCGCGACGGTGCGCCCCGCGAGCCGGCCGGCGAGGGCGGCGGGTGTCGCGTCGGGGACGGATTCCAGGTCCGGGCGTTCGACGACCGCGAGCAGCACGCCGCCGTCGACGACGAGCGCGGCGTGCACGTGGTCGTCGGCCAGCACCGCACGGGCGTCACCGGCGGTGGCGCCCGCGGGCAGGACCTTGGGCCGGCGGAGCACGGCACCGGCGATGGTGCCGTGCTCCGCCGCCCGGTCAGACGAGCGTGACCTCGACACGGGTGTCGGAGAAGGTCGGCGCGTTGCCGAGGTCGGCGAAGACGAACGGGTTCACGGAGTTCACGGTGCTCCCTCCCTTGGCGTTCTTCGGCCACGATCCCATGGGACAGACCACCACGCCCGGTGCGACCTCGTCGGAAACCTTGGCGAGCGCGACGAAGCGGCCCCGGTCGTTCGCGATCTCGACGTAGCGGCCCTCCTCGATCCCGCGGGCCTCCGCGTCCGCCGGGTGGATCGTGAGGGTCTGCTCGCCCTGCACCCGCTTCTGCATCGCCTGGTCACCGGCGCTCGAGTTGATGTACGCGTGCGACTTCGGCGAGAGCAGGTTGAGCGGGTAGACCTCGCCGGTCTCGCGCGGCGCGATGTAGTGCGGGAGCGGGTCGACCGTGCCGCCGACCTGGAACTCCTCGGAGAGCTGGCGGAACAGCGGGACGACGAAGTTGCCCGCGGCCTCGAGCGCCGAGGACCGGAACTCGGTCTTCCCCGACGGCGTCGGGAAGCCGCCGTCGACGTGCGGCGCGTACTCGTCGGCGCTCGGGAGGTTGAGCCGGGCCCAGCCGGTCTCGCGCAGCGACTCCAGCGTGATGCCCTCCATGGCGGGCGCCGTCCAGTCGTAGGCCTGGGCGAGCAGCTCCTCGTCCGAGAGCCGGAAGTAGTCGTCCTCGAAGCCCATCGCGGCCGCCAGCCGGCGGAACAGCTCGGTGTTGGGGATCGACTCGCCCTCGGGCTCGACCGCCGGGGTGTTGATCGTGACGTAGAAGTGGCCCCAGCTGAACATGAGGTCGTGCTGCTCGAGCGCGGTCGTGGCGGGCAGCACGATGTCGGCGTAGCGCGCGGTGTCGGTGAGGAAGTGGTCGCTGACCACGGTGAACAGGTCCTCGCGCGCCAGGCCCCGCGCGATCTTGTCCTGCTCCGGGGACACGACCATGGGGTTCGAGTTGTAGACCATCAGCGCCGTGATCGGCGGGTCGAGGGCCAGCTCGCCGGTCAGCGCCTGCCCGAGCAGGAACTGGTTGACCACCCGGGTGCCCTCGGGCCGGTACTCGGGGTGGACGAACGCCGGCCAGTTGACCGGGTGCGCCCACAGGGGCAGCTGCAGCAGGCCGCCGCCGACGTGGCGCCACGCGCCGACCAGGGCCGGGAGGCACGCGATCGAGCGCACGGTCTGCCCGCCGCCCGCGTGCCGCTCGACGGCGACACCGATGCGGATGACCGCCGGGTCGGTGGTGGCGTACTCGCGGGCGAGCGTGCGGATGTCCTCGACCGGGATCCCGGTCTCCTGCGACGCCCACTCCGGGGTGTACTGCGTGACCCGCTCGGCCAGCTCGTCGAAGCCCTCGGTGTGGTCGCGGACGTACGCCTCGTCGTGCAGGCCCTCACCGATGATCACGTTCATCATCGCCAGCGCGAGCGCGGCGTCGGTGCCCGGCCGGATCGGGATGTGCCAGTCGGCGCGCTGCGCGGTGCGGTGGCGCATCGGGTCGATGCAGACGACCTTGGCCCCGCGCTTCTGCGCCTCGGCGATGAGCGGCCAGAGGTGCAGGTTGGTCGAGATCGTGTTGGTGGCCCAGATGATGATGTAGCGGGAGTGCACGAAGCTCTCCGGGTCGACGCCCGCCGTCGCACCGATCGTGGCGGCGTAGGCGGTGCAGGACCCGGAGTCGCAGTAGGTCCGCTCGGAGACGGTCGCGCCGAGGCGGTTGAAGAAGGCGTCGCCGACGGTCAGGCCGTTGAGGATGCCCTGGTTGCCGAGGTAGCTGACCGGCATGACCGTCTCGGCGCCGTGCTCGGCGATCCTGGCCCGGAACGTCGACGCGATGGTGTCCAGCGCCTCGTCCCAGGTGATCTGCTCGAAGCGGCCGCTGCCCTTCGGCCCCACCCGCTTCATCGGGTGCAGCACGCGGTCGGGGCTGTAGGTCTTGTCCTGGTAGTTGTTGACCTTGACGCAGAGCCCGCCGCGCGTGAACGGGTGCTCGGGGTCGCCGGCGACCTTGGTCGCTCGCCCGTCCTCGACCGTCACGAGCATCGCGCAGGTGTCCGGGCAGTCGTGCGGGCACGCGCCGTGCACGACCGTCTGCGTGGGGGTGATGGGTACCTCGATGGCCGTCACGGGGTCCTCCTCGGTGTGGTGGGTCCGGGGGAGCGGTCGTCCTCGACCGTGATCGGGCCGATGGTGGGCCGCACGGGGCGTCGCGGGCTTGTCGCAGAGCGACAGAAGTCCTAGCGTCGGGCGACCACCACCTGACCGGGAGTTCCTCGGTGCGTCGAGAACCCTGCCCCGTCGGCCCGTTCCCGGACACCGGGCCCGAGTACGCGAACCGCAGCGCGGCGGGCGAGGCCGACGGCGTCGCGCCCTGGTGCGACATGCTCCGCGAGCACTTCGTCGCGCTCGACGTCGACGACGTGGACCGCGACGGTCCCTTCGCGAGCCGCGTCCGCAGCACGCTCGTGGGCCACCTGTCGGCCGCGGTCGTGAGCTCCGCGCCGCAGAGCGCCCGTCGGACGACGGGCCTGGCCCGCAGCGACGGGCACGCCTACCTGCAGGTGGGTCTGGTGTCGCAGGGCCGCGCGGTGCTGGAACAGGACGGCCGCGAGGCGGTGCTCGGGCGCGGCGCGTACGCCGTGTACGAGACCGACCGGCCCTTCACCTGGCACTTCGACGGCCCGTGGAAGCTGCTGGTGCTGACCTGGCCGCGCGAGCTCGTCGCGCTGGGCGCCGACGTCACGCGGGCGGCGACCGCGCGCACGCTGGGCGGCGACCGGCTCAGCGCCATCGTCGGGCAGACCCTCGCCGAGACCGCGCTGCGCCCGCCCGCCCTGAGCGACCCGGCGGGGGGCCGCCTCGCCGGGCAGCTCGCGTCGCTGCTCGGGACCGCGATCGGCGAGTCGTTGCGGCAGGGCGACGTGTTGTCACCGAACAGCGCCGTGGACCTGCGGCGCCGCGTCGACGCCTACATCGCCGAGCACCTGGAGGACCCCGACCTCGGTCCCGAGGACGTCGCCCGCGCGCACTTCATCTCCGTCCGGGCGCTGCACCGCGTCTTCGCCGAGGCGCACACGACGGTCGGCGCACTCATCCGGCGCCGGCGCCTCGAGCACGCGCGGCGCCGGCTGCTCGACCCCCGCGACGCCGACCTGTCCCTCACCGAGATCGCGCACGCCTGCGGCTTCGCCGACCTCGCGTCGTTCAGCCGCCGCTTCAAGCTCGAGTTCCACGAGCCGCCGGCCACCTACCGCCGGCGGGCCGGAATCTAAGTCCCGGCCCCGAGCAGGCCGGCGGCCAGCGCGCGCGCCCGGCGCAAGAGGGCGGTGTCGCCCTCCAGCCCGGCCCGGGCCATCGCGCCCTCGAGCAGCAGGGACAGGTGCTCCGCGAGCCCGGCGTCCCCGACGGCGTCGCGCAGCATCCGCTCGACCTCCGCCTTGTGCCCGGCGACGACCTCGCGGCCGGGGTCGCCCGTCGCGAGCTCGGCGGCGGCGTTGAGGAGGCCGCAGCCACGGAAACCCCCGGCCGCCTCCGCGTGCCCGACGTAGGCGTCGAAGACCGCCAGCGCCCGGGCGGCCGGCCCCGCGTCGTCCGGCAGCGCCGCGACCAGCTCCCGGTGCCGCGCGCGGAACTCCTCCTGGCGGCGCTCCAGGTAGGCCGCCACCAGATCGGCCTTCGACGCGAAGTTGTTGTAGAGGCTCATCTTCGCGACGCCGGCGTCCGCGGTGATGACGTCGATGCCCGTCGCGACGACGCCCTGGGCGTAGAAGCGCGCCGCGGCGGCGTCGAGCAGCTTGCGCCGGGCCGATCCCCGGACTGCGGGACTCATAATAGGTAGACTAGTCTACCTACCATGGATCTCCTCGACCGGCACGTCCTCGTCGACGGCGTGCGGCTGGCCTACCGCGATCGCGGCGCGGGCGACCCGGTGGTGTTCGTGCACGGGACGCCCTCGTCCTCCCACGAGTGGCGCGACGTCGTCCCGCACGTCGAGGTCGCCGGGTACCGCGTCATCACCTACGACCTGCTCGGCTATGGGCAGTCCGAGCGCCCGCTGGACCGCGACACGTCGGTCGGCGCCCAGACCGAGCTGCTGGTGCGCCTGCTCGACGAGCTCGGCATCGGCAGCGCCGCGCTGGTCACCCACGACATCGGCGGGGCGGTCGGCCAGCGGATGGCGGTCCTGCACCCCGAGCGCGTCCGGCGCCTCCTGCTCGCGGACAGCGTCAGCTTCGACTCGTGGCCGTCCGAGACCTGGCAGGAGATCATCGCCGAGGGCTTCGACGACCTCGCGCGGCTGCCCGCCGACGAGTTCACCGACGTCCTCACCCGCCAGCTGGCGATGACCGTCGCCGACGAGGAGCGGATGAGCGGCGACGCCCTCGCCGCGTTCCTGGCCCCGCACCGCACGGCCGTCGGTCGGGCGTCGTTCGCCCTGCATCAGGTCGCCCACTACGACCCGCGGTACACCGAGGAGATCAGCGACCGGCTGGGCGAGATCATCGTGCCGGTGCGGCTGCTGTGGGGGCAGGAGGACCGCTGGCAGCCGACCGGCTGGGCCGAGCGCCTGGCCGCCGCGATCCCGCACGCCGAGCTGGTCGTCGTGCCGGGTGCCGGGCACTTCGTCATGGAGGACGACCCGGCGCGGGTCACCCGCGAGGTGCTCGACTTCCTCGCCGGATCCGGCGGCGATTCCGCCACCTGACGGCATGTCCGGATCACGTCCGGCGCGGCAAGGTGGTGCCGACACGGACCGGACGCGAGGAGCGGCGCGATGGCGGAGATCAAGGTGGAGCACGAGCTGACGCTGTCCCGGGAGGAGCTCGCCGACTGGCTGGCCGACCTCGCCGACGCGATCCGGGGCGGTGGCAGCGCCGAGCTCCCGCTCTCCGGGCCGGTCGTCACCGTCCCGCTCGGCGACGACGTCGACGTCGAGGTCGAGCTGGAGATCGACGGCGACGAGGTGGAGCTCGAGCTGGAGCTGTCGTGGTCGCTCGGGCGGTCGGCGTCGTCCCCGCCGGCGCGGGTCGAGGAGACCGACGAGGCGGACGAGGCCGACGACGACGGCGAGGACCGAGAGGAGGGCGAGGACCGCGACGAGGGCGAGGACCGTGCCCTCGACGCCGACCGTGCTCCGGCGACGTCGGCACCGGCGGCGACGTCGGCGGCCTCGTCGGCGAGGGCCGCGACCGCGACGGCGGGGAAGACCGCGACGGCGGGGAAGACCGCGACGGCGAAGGCCGCGCCGGCGAAGGCCGCGCCGAAGAAGAAGGCGAACGGCGCCGCGAACGGCGGCTGAGCCCGCCGGGGGTCAGCCCGGCTGGGCGATGTTGACCAGCCAGCGGATGCCGAAGCGGTCGGTGCAGTCGCCGTAGAGGTCGCCCCACATCTGCTTCTCGAGCGGGGTGCCCACCTCGCCGCTCGCCGAGAGCTTCTCGTAGAAGCCGCGCAGCGCCGGCTCGTCGTCACCGGAGAGCGAGACGGTGATGTCGTTGCCGCGCTCGCGGGTCGACCCGGGCGGCATGTCCGAGACCATCAGCGTGATGCCGTGGGGGGTCTCGAGCTGGCCGTGCATGACCTTCTCCGCATCCGGGCCCTCCATGCCCATCTGCGCGAACGTCATCACCGACGTCTCGCCGCCGAGCACGTCGGCGTAGAAGGCGATGGCCTGCGCGGCCTCGCCGTCGAAGTGCAGGTAGGGGTTCAGGGTGACGCCCACGGGGTGCTCCGGTGCTCGACGGTGCGGGGGCGAGCACGGTAGCGCCGGGCGGGTCCGACCCGGAACCGCCTCACGGGCGTCCCGCGGCCTCCCGGGCGGCGCGCTCGACGCGGCCGCGGTGGCGGGCCCAGGCGTCCGCGTCGCCGGGAGCCAGGTTGTCGTTCCCGGGCTGGCGGCCGGCCGCGCCGTCGATCAGCTCGCGGACGATGTCGACGTGGCCCGCGTGGCGCTGGGTCTCGGCGACGACGTGGACGAGCATCGCGTGCAGGGTCACGGGGTTGCGCTCGGCCGGCCAGTGCGCGACGTGGCCCTCGGCGTCGAGGGGCAGCTCGGTGATCGTGCCGTCGGCGTGGGCGATGGTGCGGCGGTAGGTCGCGACGAGCTCGTCGCGCGACTCGTCGGCCGTCGCCCACATGTCCGCGGTCTCGTCGTCGCCGAGGTCGTCCCAGCGCGGGCCCTCGGTCATCGGCCGGTCGAACGCGTCGGCGAAGTAGCCGGCCTCGACGAACGCGAGGTGCTTGAGCAGGCCGAGCAGGTTGGTGCCGGTCGGGGTCAGCGGGCGGCGGGCGTCGTACTCGCCGAGCCCGTCGAGCTTCCACAGCACCGCCTCGCGGGCCTGCTGCAGGGAGCCGTGCAGGTGTGCCTTCGCGGCCGCGTCGTCCACGCCCGACACCCTGTCAGGCAGCCCCGTCAGGCAGGCTCGTCAGGACGACGCGAACCAGCCGGCGGCCGCGAGCGGGCCCGCGCCGCCGTCGGTCATCGTCCGCAGGGCGGCCTCGAGCGCGGCGAAGCGGTCCGGTCCGACCTGGTCCGCCCACCGCGCGCGGCACCGCTCGAGCACGTCCGCGGAGATCGCGAGGACCTCCCGGCCCCGCGGGGTCAGGACGACCAGGCGGCGCCGGGCGTCACCAGGGTCGCCGGTGCGCTCGGCGTAGCCGCGCTCGACGAGCCCGTCGAGCGTCTTGCCCGCGGCCTGCTTGGTGACGCCCAGGCGCGCGGCCACCGCCGACCCGGTCACGGGTCCCGCGGCGATCGCCTGCAGGGCGAAGCCGTGGACGGGGCGCACGTCGGGGTGCCCGCGCCGCGCGAGCTCGTCGTGCATCGCGTCGACCAGCTCGCGGAACGCCCCGAGCAGGCGGAACACGAGCTCCCCGCCGGACATCTGGACGTGGTGGTCAATCGGGTTTACCTTTTCGTCAACCACATTGACCATTCTAGGAGGACCCCGGTGAGCACCGTGATCCGGCGGGCCGACGCCCGCCGCACCAGCACCCCGAACGCCGTGATGACCACCTTCGCCTCGCCGACCCAGGGCGCCAGCCGCCAGGCGCTGTGGCGGGTGGAGATGGCCGCCGGGGCGTCCGGCCCCGACCACGCCATGGCCGGCGAGCAGATCTGGACGGTGGTGTCCGGCGCCGCGCGGGTCGAGGTCGCGGGCGTCGCCGAGGAGCTCGGGCCTGGCGACACCCTGGTCGTGCCCGCGGACGTGCCGCGGCGGATCCACGCCGACCCGGAGCGGGGCCTGGAGGCCGTGGTCACCGGGCCGGGCGCCGACACCGCGTCCGGGCCGGACCGCGAGCCGGTCGTGCCGCCCTGGATCGCCTAGCGCTGCTCAGCCCGCGGCGCACTCCCGCGGGTTCTCCTGGCAATGCGGGCTCGCGCCCGGGAACCACGACCGGTGGTCGGCGACCCAGCGGTAGGCGGCCTCCTGCAGGCCGGACGTCGCGCGGTAGACCGCCGAGGGCACGGTCGTGCCGGTGACGGTCGAGAGCACGGCGTTCACCGCGTCCGCGCCGCTGCGCCGCACGCCGTCCGGGCCCAGCCACTGCACGGCCTCGGCGCACTGCTCGGTGCTGGCGCCGACGGACGCCGGCACCCCCGGGGCCTGGTAGGGACGGACGTCGATGCGGCCGCGCCGGTCGAGGCGGCGCACCCAGCCGACGCAGCGCGTGCAGAACCCGCACTCGCCGTCGAAGACGAGGCGGCCACCCGTGGGCTCGGTCATGACCGCCAGCCTGCCAGCGCTCAGCCCCCGCTGCCGCCGCTCGGGTCCCGGCGCCGGCGCCGCCGCTCCACCACGCCGAGCACCGCCGACAGGATCGCGAGGACGAGCAGGATCGCCAGCAGGACGAGGATGAGGGTGCCCACCCGATCAGGGTGCCCGCCCCCGGCGTCGTGTGGGCCACGACCGCGTTGGCAGCCTGCCAAAAAGACGCGCGAGCCGTTACCGTCCCGCCCGTGACGGCAGGGAACGGGACAGGCGGCGGGACGAGCCAGCGGGTCGTGGTCGTGGGCGCGGGCTTCGGCGGCATCGCGGCGGCGATCGAGCTGCGCAGCCACGGGATCACCGACGTCGTGATCCTCGACGGGGCGCCGGAGATCGGCGGCACCTGGTTCTACAACAGCTACCCGGGCGCCGCCTGCGACGTCCCGAGCCACCTCTACTCGTTCTCGTTCGCCCAGCGCAGCGACTGGTCCCGGCTGTGCTCGCCCCAGCCGGAGATCCTGGACTACCTGCAGGGGGTCGCGAAGGAGTACGGCCTCGACGAGGTGTTCGTGCCCTCGGTGCGGGTGTCGGCCGCGCGTCTCGACGAGGCGACGATGACCTGGACCGTCGAGGCCGAGGACGGGCGCCGCTGGGAGGCCGACGCCGTCGTGCTGGCCACCGGCCAGCTCAACACCCCGGCCGTCCCCCCGATCCCGGGTGCCGACGACTTCGCCGGGCCGGCCATGCACTCCGCCCGCTGGGACCACGACGTCGACCTGGACGGGAAGCGCGTCGCCGTCGTCGGCACCGGGGCGAGCGCCGTGCAGTTCGTGCCCGCCATCGCGCCCGAGGTCGGGCACATGACCGTCTTCCAGCGCAGCGGCAACTGGTTCTTCCCGCGGAAGAACCGCTCCTACCCGCGGTGGCTGCAGATCTTCTTCTCGCGGTTCCCGGCGGTCATGCGCGCCCGCCGGTTCTTCCTCAAGGGCTACCTCGAGTTCCTGACGATCATGATCCGGCACCCGCGGACGGTCGGGCGCCTGGGCAAGCTCTACTCGACGCTGTTCATGCGCCGGCAGCTGCGTGACCCGGAGACCCGGCGCCGGGCCTGGCCGGACTACACCTTCGGCTGCAAGCGGATCCTGTTCAGCTCGCACTACCTCCCCGCGCTCGAGCGCGACAACGTCGAGCTCGTCACCGAGCGGGTCACCGAGGTCGTGGCGGACGGCGTCCGGACCGCCGACGGGCGTCACCACCCCGCCGACGTGCTGATCTGGGGGACCGGGTTCCGCACGACCGAGTTCATGTTCCCGATGGACGTCGTCGGGCGGGACGGCCGGACGCTGCAGGAGGAGTGGGGCGCCGGCGCGCACGCGCACCTGGGGATGACCGTGCCCGGCTTCCCGTCGCTGTTCGTGCTCTACGGCCCGAACACCAACACCTCCGGCGGCTCGATCATCGTCTTCCTCGAGGCCCAGGTCGCCTACGTGCGGCAGGCCCTGGAGGAGACCGCGCGGCGGCGCGCCGCCGCCCTCGAGGTGCGCCGCGACGTCGAGCAGGCCTTCGACGCCCGCATCCAGGCCGAGTTCGAGGGCACGGCCTGGACCCGGTGCGACTCCTGGTACCGCGACGAGTCCGGCCGGATCGTCGCCAACTGGCCGCGGTACATGGAGGAGTACGTCCGGGCGGTGTCCCGCCTCGAGCCGACCGACTACGACTTCCTCACCCGCTGACCGGTTGTCCACAGGGGTTGTCCCCAGTGGGGACGAATGACATCAGTGTCATTCCCGGAGGTCAGGAGCTCGGTGTCTAGGGTCGGGGGATGCTGCGGCGCGCCGAGATCGAGCTGAAGACCACCGGCGAGGTGGACGCGATGCGCGAGGCGGGCCGCGTCGTCGCCCGCTGCCTCGACGCGGTGCGCGAGGCGGCCGCCCCCGGCACGTCGCTGAAGGAGCTCGACGACGTCGCGCACGACGTCATGCGCGCGGCCGGGGCGGTGCCGGCGTTCCTCGACTACCACCCGCACTTCGCACCGTCCCCGTTCCCGGGCGTCATCTGCGCGAGCGTCAACGACGCCGTCGTGCACGCCATCCCCGGGCCCTACCGGCTCGCCGAGGGCGACCTGCTGAGCGTCGACTGCGGCGCGTTCCTCGACGGCTGGTGCGGCGATGCCGCGTTCAGCGCCGTCGTCGGGGCGGAGCCGGACCCGGACGACCTCGCCCTCATCGCCACCACCGAGCGCGCGCTGCACGCGGGCATCGCCGCCGCGCGGCCGGGCGGGCGGCTGGGCGACATCGGGGCCGCCGTCAGCGGTGTGGCGCGCGAGCACGGCTACGGGATGCTCGCCGACCACGGCGGGCACGGCATCGGGCGCGCCATGCACGAGGCGCCGCACGTGCCCAACGAGGGCCGCGGCGGACGCGGGATGCGGCTGCGCGCCGGGCTGGTCATCGCGATCGAGCCGATGCTGCACGCGGGCGGTGGTGACGACTACGTCCACGACGCCGACGGCTGGACGCTGCGCACCGCCGACGGCAGCCGCGCGGCCCACGCCGAGCACACCGTCGCGATCACCGACGCCGGCCCGCGGGTGCTGACCCTTCTCTGAGGTGCCGCCGCCGGCGTCAGGCCTGGCTGGCGGCCCGGTCGTCGTCCTGGGGCGAGTCGCCCTGCGACGCGCCGTGCTTCGGGGCGTCGGCGCGCTCGCGGTGCGCCTGCTCCCACTCGGAGTCGTCGCGGGCGCCGTCCTCCCCGCCGTCCGACGACGGCTTGCGGCGCACGCCGCGGCGATCGAGGCGGTGGAGCTGGCCGTTGCCGTCGCGGCCCCAGTGGGTGCCGTGGGAGTCGGTGAAGCGCATCTCCGGCACCGCCGGCGCCGAGTACAGCTCGTCGCGGCTGACCTCGTCGGAGCCGAACGGTAACGAGTGGATCTCATCGCTGGCCGGCGGCAGCAGCGCCATCGAGACGCTGTGCTGCTCGTCGCTCGAGGGCAGGCTGAACAGGCAGCGGACCTGGAAGACCGGCGAGTCGCCCCCGTTGTGGACGCAGAGCACGTAGTCCTCGTCGCGGTCGTGCTTCGACCCGTCGTCGAGCCACGCGGTGACCCCCTGGGCCTGCTGCTCCTGGCGCACCTCGACCTGGTCCTTGCGGTTCAGCAGCATGATCCACACGTAGGCGGCGAAGCCGAGCAGCGAACCGGCGCTGCCGACCGCCGAGACCCACTGGGCGGCGAGCTGGGACGTGCTCATCGGTCGGCTCCGGGGTGGACGTACTGGCGGGTCACGTGCGCGGAGGTGCCCGAACCGGACTCCGTCTACGCTCCGGTCCGTGAGCGCCGAGTCCGTCTCCTCGCCCCCCGCGGGTCCCGCTGCTGCCGGCCCGGGCCGCGCCGCCGGCCCGCCGAGCCCGACCGCCCCGGCGAACGCGTCGCCCGGCGCCCTCGTGCGCTGGACGGTGGACGTCATCAACGCCCACGACGCCGAGGCGCTGCGGCAGGTCTACGGGCCGTCGGTCCGCGCGCGCTTCCCGATGCGCACGGTGCGCGGCGCGGACGACCTCGTCGCGTGGTGGGGCACCGTGTTCGCCGCCGTGCCCGACCTCGCGATGACCATCGAGGGCATGGCCGAGAACGGCGGCCGGGAGAGCGGCGAGGTCTTCCTGCGCTGGCGCCTCGCCGGCCACCACACGGGCGGGGAGTGGGAGGGCATCGCCCCCACCGGCGCGCGGGTGGACCTCGACGGCATGGACCACTTCGTGGTCGCCGACGGCCGGATCGCGAGCAACTTCGTGGTGTTCGACCAGATGCAGTTCGCCCGGCAGGTGGGGCTCCTGCCCGCCGACGGGTCGCGCCTGGACGTCGGGCTGAAGTCGGCGTTCAACGCGTTGGCCCGCCGGCGTCGGCGCTGACCGGGCGTCAGGCCTTCTCGGCGCCCTTGCCGTCCTTGCGGGTGCGGCCCTGGGTGCCGCCGCGACCCCGGAACTCGACACCGGCGTCGACCAGCAGGCGGCGGACCCGGCCGATGCTGTAGCCGGTCTCGGCGCAGATCTCCCGGATGCTGGCGCCCTTCTGGTACCGCTTGAGCAGCTCGTTCCCGAGCTTGCTGCGCTCCGTCCCCGTCACCCGCTGGTTGCGCGCCAGCTCCGGTGTCTTCGCCATGCGGGGCAGTATCACAGCGCGTGGCCGAACGCCGCCACCATCGTGGATTACCGCTGAGTCAAGCGGTCGGACGCGTACTGCGAACGAGATCAAGGTCCGTCCGTCGGCTCAGTGCCGTGACGGGGCGTGATAAAAACCGTCCGTCCCTGCACTACCTGTAGGCGGGATACACACGGCCGCGTGGAGCAACGTCTTCCGCCGACTCAGCGCCCCAGCTCGTCCATCCGGGCCTCGCGTAGCGGGCGAACATCTCGAGGTAGGGCCCGGGCGAGCAGGCCTCGATGAGGTCGTAGGCCTCCTCGGGCTTGCGGGAGTGCTCCCGCTTCCGCGTCTCGATCATGTTCACCTGGCGGCGCCCCGGGTCGAGCGTGCGGAGCGACCCGCGCACGCCGAACAGGATCAGCTCGGTGACGTTGCGGAAGTAGAACCCGACGCCGCGGCCGTCCGGCCCGCCGTCCTTGCGCCGCTTCGCCCACACGAGGTTGCTGACGTAGCGGAAGCCCCAGCCCTGCATGACGGCCAGGCCCTCGGGCAGCAGCGCGTTGGGCACCCACAGGTAGAGGTGCGCGTTGGCCGAGACGACGTCGGCCACCGGCAGCGCGGCGATCTCGGCGGCGCTCATGGTGTCGTAGCGGTCGAGGCGGCGGTGCTCCGGCGCGACCTTGCCGGTGCGGTTGGTGAACCGCCACGGCGGGTCGGCGTACACGCACGACCAGCCGCCGGCCGTCCGCGGGAGCGCCACCTGCTCCAGCGGCGCGGCGTCCACGCGCAGCGGCTCGGCGCGCCGGCCGCGACCGGGCGCACCGGTGCCGTCGTCCACGTCGGTGTCGGCGTCCGTGTCAGGCGCCAGGGTCATCGTCTCGGGCCTCCTCGCCGGGGTCGGGGCGGGCGGGACGGTAGCGCCGGGGTCCGACAGCCCCGGGTGGTCGACGGGATCGCTCACGCGAGCTCGTCGGTCAGCATGAGCGGTGCGGGCGCCGCGGGCCGGTCCGGCTCGCCGTCGGCGGGCACCCAGCAGCGACGCGAGATCGCGACCGCCAGCAGGGGGCACCCGCCCGCGTCGCCGCGGGTCATGCGCGACTCGAGCTTGCCGAGGTGGGTGGTCGTCGACGTCGAGAGCCGGCTGCGCACCTCGTCGTCGCTGCCCCCCGCCGCCCGGGTGAGCTCGCGAGCGAGCTCCCGCAGGTCGTCGTGGGTGCGCGTCAGCAGCACCGCGCCGTCGATGAGGCCCGCGTCGTAGAGCGCCCGGTAGGCGCCGACGTCGCGGTCGAGGTTGCCGTCCTTCGCGTTCCACTCGACGTCGAGCGCCACCCGGCCCTTGACGTTGTCGACCTTGTAGCCCTCGTTGACGACCTCGCTCTCGCGCACCGTCACGCCGTGCTCGCCGGCCGGGGCCCACGGCTGGACCTGCAGCCGCGACGTCACGACGGTGTCCACCCGGCCCTCGCGCCAGCCGCGCGCGCGGAAGGCGGCGTTGAGGCGCGCGGCCAGGCGCGACTCGTTGCCGCCGGCCTCCACGAGGTCGGCGGTGGTGAGCTCGAAACCGGCGAGCACCGCGCAGACCTCGGCGAACTCGGTCGGGCTCGTCGCGGCCAGCACGGCCGCGGCGTTGCGCGTCTCCCGCAGCTCGTACCGCTCGGCGACGCCCGGCGGGAGGACCCTCGACCACCCGTGCGTGAGCTCCATCGCCGGACAGTCTCGCACCACCGGCGCGCTGCTCCGACGCCACCTCTTGACCGCGCGTGCTAATTTCTGACCGTGCGGCCAGAAAATGAGCCAGAGGGCCAGGACCGCGAGCTGTCGTTCATCGAGAAGGCCCGGCGGACCCAGATCATCGGGGCGGCCGCGGCCGTGATCGCCGAGGACGGGATCGGCCAGGCCTCGCTCGCCCGCATCGCGAAGCGCGCGGGGGTGAGCAAGGGCGTGGTCTCGTACCACTTCGCCGGCAAGGACGAGCTGATGACGCAGGTCGTGCTCGCCGTCTACGAGGCCGGCGCGCACGCGATGGCGCCGGCGATCCAGGCCGCCACGACCCCGCGCGAGCACCTCGCCGCCTACCTGCGCAGCAACGTCGCCTACATCGCCGCCAACCCCGAGGCCCTCCGCGCGGTCATCGAGATCGTGTCCGGCTACAGCCCCGAGGGCGGCGGCCGTCTCTTCGAGCCCGGCGCCGACGAGCCGATCGCCGACCACCTCGTCGAGCTGTTCCGCCGCGGGCAGGAGGACGGCTCGTTCCGCGACTTCGACCCGCTCGTCATGGCCCACACGGTCCGCGGCGCGATCGACGTCATCGCCCCGCGGGCCGTTCGCCACCCAGAGATCGACCTCGCCGCCTACGCCGAGGAGCTCGTCGCCCTCTTCGACGCCGCCACCCGAGGGGAGTCCCCGTGACCGTCCTGGAGCCCTCCGCGCGCCCGGCACCCGTCGAGGCCGGACCACCCCCGTTCGCGCGCGGCCCGGTGCTCGCCGTGGTGGGCGTGCTCGCCGCCGTCCTGCTGGCCTGCGCGCCGTTCTACGGCCACTTCGGCGACGAGCTGTACTTCATCGTCGCCGGCCGCCACCCGATGTGGGGCTACGCCGACCAGCCGCCGGTGCTGCCGCTGCTCGCGGCCGGCCTCGACGCGCTCGCCCCCGGCTCGCTGGTCGTGCTGCGCCTGCCCGCGGTGCTCGCCACGGCGGCCGTGGCCCTGCTGGCCGGTCTCACGGCCCGCGAGCTCGGCGGCGCCCGCCGCGCGCAGACGACGGCCGCGGCCGCCGTCGCCGTGAGCTGGTTCCTGCTCGCCGGCGGCCGGCTGCTCGCGACGTCGACGCTCGACCCGTTCTTCTGGACGCTGCTCCTCTGGCTGGTCGTGCGGTGGATCCGCGGCAACGTCAGCGCCGGCTCCGCTGCGCTGCGCGGCGCGCGCGACGACCGCCTGCTGCTCCTCGCGGGTGAGGTGCTCGGCGTCGCGCTCAACACCAAGTTCCTCGTCCTCGGGCTGGTCGCCGGCCTGGCGGTCGGCGTGCTGGTGGCCGGTCCGCGCGCCCTGCTGGCCCGGCCGCTGCTCTGGGTCGGGCTCGCGATCGCCGCGCTCGCGACCGTGCCCACCCTGCTGTGGCAGGCCGCGCACGGGTGGCCGCAGCTCGCGATGGGTGGGGTCGTCACCGGTGAGGCGGAGCTCTTCGGCAACCGCTGGCAGTTCCTGCCGGTGGCCGTGCTCTTCGCCGGGGTGATCCCGGGCGTCGTGCTGGTGCTGGTCGGCCTCGCGGCGCTGCTGCGCCGGCCGGCGCTGCGGCCGTGGCGCGGGCTCGGGGTCGCCGTGCTCGTCACGACCGCGCTGTTCCTGGTCGCCGGCGGCCGGCCGTACTACGTCGCCGGCTGCTACGCCCTGCTGTTCGCGGCCGGCGCCGTCGCGCTGGAGCAGCGCCCGGCCCGCCGGTGGTGGCGCTGGACGACCGGCCCGGTGGCGATCGTGGTGTGCGGCCTGGTCACCGCCGCCCTCGTGCTGCCGGTCGGGCCGGCGTCCGCGAAGGCGCAGACCGACTTCACGACGATGGGCCAGGTCGGGTGGCCCGAGCTCGCCGCGGGCGTCGCCGCCCGCTACGACGCCCTCCCGCCCGACGTGCGCTCGCGCGCGGTCGTCGTGGCCACCAACTACTGGGACGCGTCCGCGCTGGCCTACGCCGGGCTCCCGACGTACAGCCCGCACCGCGGCTTCGCCGACCTCGGCGTCCCACCGGGTGACGCGCCGGCGCTGCTGGTCGGCGACCCGGGCCCGCGACGGGCCGCGTGCGCGACCTACACGCCGCTGCCGCCCTACGTCGCGGCGATGCCGACGCCCGTGCTGGGCACGGTCCCGCTCGGGCTCTGCACCCCCCGCGCGCCCTGGGCGACACTCTGGCCGGGGCTCCGGTCGATGGCCTGATCACGGCCTTGCCCTAGGGTCCCTCGAATGGGGCACGAGGGCACGCCGTGACCACCACGGCACCCCAGCCGGTCGTCGGGCTCGCTCCGTCCGCCCTCGCCGCCCCGGACGGCCCACGGGTCGCGTGGCGGCCGGTGCTCCTGCTCGCCGCGGCGGTCGCGCTGGTGCACGGCGTCGCGTCGGCCTGGTACGGGGCCTTCGGGGACGAGCTCTACTTCATCGCCGCCGGCCACCGGTTCGCCTGGGGCTACGCCGACCAGCCGCCGCTGGTGCCCTGGCTCGCCGCGGCCCTCGACGGCCTCGCCCCCGGCAACCTGGTCGTCCTGCGCCTGCCCGTCACCCTCGCCACCGCCGCCCACACCGTCCTCGCCGCGCTGCTCGCGGCCGAGATGGGCGGGCGGCGGCGCGCGCAGCTCCTGGCCGGCGCGGCGATCGCCATCTCCCCGTTCTTCCTGGCCACCGGCCACCTGCTCGCGACGTCCACGCTCGACCCGGTCCTGTGGTCGCTGCTGCTCTGGCTGGTGGTGCGATGGTTCCGGACCGCAGACGACCGCCTCCTGCTCGCCGCCGCGCCGGTGCTGGCGGTGGCACTCTTCGCCAAGTTCCTCGTCCCGGTGCTGGTCGCGGCGCTGGCCGTCGGGGTGCTCGTCGCCGGGCCGCGCCGGCTGCTGGGCCGGCCGGCGCTGTGGGTCGCGCTCGGGCTGGCCGCGGCGTCGACCGTCCCGACGCTGCTCTGGCAGGCCGCGCACGGCTGGCCGCAGCTGCACATGGGCGCCGTCGTGGCCGGCGAGGGCGGGCTGACCGGCAACCGCTGGTCGTTCCTCCCCTTCGCGGCGTGGGACGTCGGGCTCGTGCCCGGCCTCGTGCTCGCCGGCGTCGGGCTGTGGGCGCTGCTGCGCCGCGACGCCCTGCGGCCGTGGCGCGCCGTCGGGATCGCCGCGGTGGTGACGACGGTGGTCACGCTGGTTGCGGGTGGGCGCCCGTACTACGTCATGGGCCTGGCGGCGGTGCTCGTCGCCGCGGGCGCCGTGGCGCTGCAGGACCGCCCGCCAGCCCGCTGGTGGTCGTGGACGGTGTCGGTGCCGGCCGTGGTGGCGTCGGCGCTGGTCGTCGCGGTGATCGCCCTGCCGCTCGGGCCGGCGTCGTGGCGCGTCCAGCGCGGCGACTTCCTCACCGCGGGCCAGGTCGGCTGGCAGAGCCTCGTCGCCGACACGGGCGCGGCGTACCGGTCGCTGCCGCCCGACGTCCGCGCGCACACCACCGTCGTCGCCTTCTCGTACTGGTACGCCGCGGCGCTCGACCGGTACGGGCCGGCCGCCGGCCTGCCACCCGTCTACAGCGGCCACCGCGGCTTCGCGTTCTTCGGCCCGCCGCCGGACAGCGCGACGACCGCGCTCCTCGTCGGCGACGTCGAGGGCGCCCGTGCCGTCTGCGCGGTCATCGCGCCGCTGCCGCCGCACCGGGACCCCGCCGCCAACGCCGTCATCAACGGCGACGTGCCCCTCGCCCTGTGCACACTGCGGGAACCGTGGTCGGCGGCGTGGCCGGCGATCACGCACATGGAGTAGGCCCGATGATGGGTCGGTGCGTCCGCCCGCCCTGCTCGCCGTGCTGCTCCTGGCGCTGGTCGCCGGGTGCGCCGGGGCGTCGCACGGGCCGGGCAGAGCGGGCACACCGGGGTCGCCGATGATGGGCACCAACGGCGCGCCGGTGCCCGCGCTGGGCTGGCAGGCCTGCGGGGGTGCGTTCGAGTGCGCCGACGTCACGGTGCCGGTGGACTACCGGCAGCCGGGGGCCGACACGCTCGAGCTCGCCGCGGTGCGGCTGCCCGCCACCGACCCCGCGTCCCGGATCGGCACGCTGGTGGTCAACTACGGCGGCCCGGGATCCCCGGGCACGTCGAACCTGCGGCGCCTGTCGGGACGCTTCGACGCCCTGCGGGCCCGGTTCGACCTCGTCGCCGTCGACCCGCGCGGCGTCGGCGGCTCCGCGCCGGTGACGTGCGCGCCCTTCGGCGCCGACCGCGGGCCGCAGCCGGTCGGGCCCGCCCGCACCCCGGCGTTCTGGGCCTCGGCCGCCGAGCCCGGCCGGGCGTGCCTGGCGGGCACCGGCGAGCGCCTGCGCCACCTCTCCACGGCCAACGCCGCCCGCGACCTCGACCTCGTGCGCCAGGCCCTCGGCGAGGAGACGCTGAGCCTCTACGGCTACTCCTACGGCACCTACTCGGCCGCGACGTACGCCAACCTCTTCCCCGGCCGCACCCGCGCGATGGTGCTCGACGGCAGCCTCGACCTCGTCGCCAACGCCACCGGCGCGCCCGGCACGGAGCGCACGCCGGTCGATGTGCGGGCGGGGGTCAGCGCGGCGTGGGAGGAGGCGTTCGGGGTCGCGCTCGACCGGTGCGCCGCCACCCCGACCTGCCCGCTGGGTCCCGACGCCCGGGCCCGGGCCACCGACGTCGTGGCGGCCGCCGGGCCCTCCTCGGCCGACCTCGTCGCGCGGATCGACCGGGCCCTGCAGACCGAGGGCCGGCTGCCCGGGCTCATGCGCACCCTGGCCGCACGGGCGCCGGGGGCGCCGCCGTCGGGCGGGCGCGTGCCGCTGCCGGCCGAGCCCTGGGCGCCGCCGCACTCGCCGTCCTACCTGGCGATCCAGTGCACCGACAGCGTCACGCCCTCGGCCGCGGACATGGACGCGGCCGTGGTCAGCGAGCAGGCCACCCACCCGATCATCGGGGCGTCGACCGCACTGAACCACGCCATGTGCGTCGACTGGCCCGCGATCGACCCCGACCGCTACCTCGGGCCGTGGAACGCCCCGCTCCCCGCGCCCGCCCTGCTCGTGAACTCCCGCTGGGACCCGACGACCCCGCTCGCCGACGCCCGCGCCGCCGCGTCCCAGCTCGCCGCGGCGCACGTGCTGGTGGTCGACGCGATCGGCCACACCACCCTCGACGCCCCGAGCCGCTGCGCCACCGACGCGTACACCGCCTACCTGCTCGACCCGCAGGTCACGCCACCCGAGCAGTGCCCCGCCGGGCCGTGAGCGGCGCGAGCCACGCCCGTACGGCGTCGGCGTCGCCGCGCGTGCCGACGTAGCCGTCCGGGCGGATGGCGAGGACCTCGCCCGGCGCGAGCGCGTACGTCGTGGCCGCGGCCTCGCCGGCCACGACCACCGTCGCGCCCGGGACCTCGACCCCCGCGTCCGTCGTCAGCACCGTCCAGTCGGCCTCGCGCCGGCGCAGGAACACCGTGCTGTCGCCGACCGGGGCGTCGGGCGCCCGGTCGCCGGGCCGCGGACCCGGGCCGTCGTCGGACGAGCCCAGCGGGCCGTCGCGGTAGGAGAGGTCGAGCTGGGAGGTGGTGCGCACCTGCTCGGCGGTGCGCGCCCACATCGCCCCGCCCGACAGCTCGGTGGAGATGCCGAGCACGCCCGCGGCGATCGGCAGCCGCTCGGCGGTGTAGGTGTCCAGCAGGGCCTCGTCGACCCCGCGGAGGACGGCGGCGAGCTTCCAGCCGAGGTTCACCGCGTCGCCGATGCCGGTGTTCATGCCCTGCGCCCCGGCCGGGGAGTGGACGTGCGCGGCGTCCCCGGCGAGGAACACGGGGCCGACGCGGTAGTCCGCCACCATCCGCACGTTGAGCCGCCACACCGAGCGCCACGCGACCGAGCGCAGCCGCACCCGCGGGCCCCGCGCGCCGACGATCTCGGCGAGGACCGCCTCGTCGGGCTCGCGGTCGTCGAGCGGGCCGGCCTGCAGCTGCCACGTCGGCGACGCGGGCAGGGGGCACAGCGCCACCCACGAGTACGCGCCGGGCGCCGGCGATCCCCACTGGTGCCAGTGCTCCCGGTCGAGCCCCTCGAGCTCGACGTCCGCCACCACCATCCGCATCTCCTCGCGCGTCTCGCCGAGGAACGGGATCCCGAGCCGGCGGCGCACGGTGCTGCCGCCCCCGTCGGCGCCGACGAGGTAGCGGGCGCGGATCGGGCCGACCGCGGTGGTGACCGTGACGCCGTGGTCGTCCGCGGTCAGGTCGTCGACGCGGACGCCCTGCTCGGGGACCACCCCGCACTCGGCGAGCCGCTCGCGCAGCACCTGCTCGGTGCGCCACTGCGGCAGCAGCAGGCTGGTCGGCCAGGGCGTGTCCGGGGTCGGCTCGCGGCCGCGGCCCGGCTCGTCGTGCACCCCGTCCGGGCCGTAGCGGCGCACGGGCAGATGGGTGCGTCCGAGCGCGACCAGCCGGTCGGTGACGCCACCGACGGCGTCGAGCAGCTCCATCGACCGCGGCTGCAGCCCCTTGCCCCGCGACCCGGTGAACGGGGCCGGCGCCGCGTCCAGGAGCCGCACGCCGATGCCGCGGCGGGCCAGCTCGAGGGCCGCCGTCAGCCCTGTCGGTCCCGCCCCCGCCACGATCACCTCGGTGTCCACGACTCCGACGCTACGCTTTTCTGAGACTCAGTCTCAAGTGGTACTCGATGTCGTTCGGGTGTCCGTGTCACGATGGCGCGCGTGACCCTGCGCGAGCGCAAGAAGGCCCGCACCCGCGCCGAGCTGCAGCGCCACGCCCTGCGCCTGTTCCGCGACCGGGGCTTCGCGGCGACGACGGTGGACGACATCGCGGCCGCCGCCGAGGTCTCGCGCAGCACGTTCTTCCGCTACTTCCCGACCAAGGAGGACGTCGTCCTGCTCGACGACGTCGACCCGCTCTACGAGGCGGCCTTCCGGGCGATCCCGGCCGGCACCCCGCTGCTGGAGGCCCTGCGCCGCAGCATGCGCGCGGCGTTCGCGTCGCTCGACGAGGAGAAGCGGGTGCTCGAAGAGGTCCGGATGGACCTCGCGCGGACGATCCCGGAGATCGGGGCGGTGCTGCGCGAGCGCAACGCCTTCGGGGTCGACCACGTCGCGACGCTCGTCGCGCAGGCCGTCGGGCGCCCGGCCGACGACGAGGACGTCGTCGTGTTCGCCGGGGTGGTCAGCGGGGCGCGCCTGGCGGCGCAGGTGCTCGTCCAGCGCGAGCCGGGCCGGCCCTACATCGAGACCTTCGTGCACGTCCTCGGCCGCCTCGCCGACGGCGTGCCCCTGGCGGGGGCGCCGATCGTGACCGGAT
The DNA here is from genome assembly GCF_039542135.1 of Actinomycetospora chlora. NCBI lineage: Bacteria > Bacillati > Actinomycetota > Actinomycetes > Pseudonocardiales > Pseudonocardiaceae > Actinomycetospora > Actinomycetospora chlora. The sequence goes on along the minus strand of NZ_BAABHO010000037.1, from coordinate 6,318 downwards.
AGTGGGCCGGGCCACAGTCGACCCCGGAGGCCCGAACGATGACGCAGCTGCGGACCTACATCCTCGACGACGCGGCGACGGTCGAGTACCAGCGCCTGGATCTCATGTCGAAGATCCTCGATCCGTGGACCCGTGGGTACGCGCGGGCGCTCGGCGTCCGCGAGGGGTGGCACTGCCTCGAGCTGGGCGGCGGGAACGGCAGCGTCACCGAGTGGCTCTGCGACGTCGTCGGCCCGTCGGGCAGCGTCACGTCGATCGACATCAACACCGCGCTGCTCGACCTCGTGCCGGCGCAGAACCTCACGGTGCGGCAGGCCGACCTGCGCACGAGCACGCTGCCCACCGCGGCGTTCGACCTCGTGTCCTGCCGCGCGCTGCTGCACCAGGTCGCCGAGCACGCCCCCGCGGTGCTCGAGCAGATGGCCGCCGCGGTGCGCCCCGGCGGGTGGCTGCTGGTCCAGGAGCCCGACTTCCACCTCGCGCCCACCACGGAGCCCGAGGTCTGGGCCGCCACGTGGCGCGGGATCCTCGACTGGGGCCGCGACAACGGCGTCGACTGGTACATCGGCCGCCGGCTGCCGGGGATGGTCGACGCCCTCGGGCTCGGGCGGGCGGAGGCCAAGACCGACGTCCAGGACATCCGCGGCGGCGACCGCGGCGCCCGCTACTTCCAGCTGTTCTTCGCCGAGGTGCGCGACCGGGTGCTCGCCGCGGGCCACCTCGACGCGGCGACCCTCGACGCCGCCGCGGCCCTGCTCGACGACCCGGACACCTGGACCCAGTGCTGGATGATGACGGCGGTCTGGGTCCGCAAGCGTCCCTAGCCCGGATCACTGGTCGGGGTCCCGCAGCACGACCTCGGGCAGGTAACCGTGCTGGTAGAGCCGCTTCTCGCGGACCATCGGCGAGAACAGCGCGGCCATGAACAGCGTCGAGACCAGCACGAACAGCGGCAGCGCCACCCGCAGCCACACCGGCCCCGGCAGCAGCGCGAGCAGCGCGGCCGGCGTCGCCTGCACCGCGGAGCGGGCCAGGTGGCGCAGGAACCACGTGCGCGTCGTGAGGTCGTGGAGCACCCACGGCGCGTAGACCGTCGGCAGCCGGGCGCCGAACGCGTACGCGATCCAACGCCCGACGCCAGGCCGGATCATGGTGATGCTGGAGCCGCCGTCGCCCGCTCCCCGGTCCGCAGCCCCAGCGCCGTCGCCGCCAGGTGGGCGAGGTGCACCGGCTCGTGGCCCGTGTCGTCGAGCTGGCGGATCTGGGTGCGGCACGAGAAGCCGTCGGCGAGCACCGCGGTGTCCGCGTCGGCCTCGCGGATGGCGGGCAGCAGCCCCCGCTCGGCGCACGCCGTCGAGACCTCGTAGTGCCCGTCCTCGAAGCCGAAGTTGCCGGCCAGCCCGCAGCAGCCCTCGTCGAGGACCTTCACCTCGACGCCGAGCGCGTCCAGCACCGAGCGGTCGGCGTCGAAGCCCATCGCCGCGTACTGGTGGCAGTGGATCTGCGCGACGGCCTTCGGGGGAGCCGTCACGACGCCGGCCCGCAGCTCGTCGACGTGCGCAGCGAGCACCTCGGCGAGCGTGCGCGTCGACGCCTTGAGGCGCACGGCGTCCTCGTCGCCCTCGCCGAGCAGCTCGACGACGTCCTGGCGCAGGGCCGCGGTGCACGAGGGCTCGAGGCCCACGACTGGCACGCCGTCGTCGAGCCAGGGCTTGACGACGTCGAGGCTGCGGCGCACGACGGCGCGGGCCGTGCCGAGCTGGCCGGTGGTGTGCCAGGTCAGCCCGCAGCACACCCCGCGGTCGGGCAGCTCGACGCGGTAGCCGAGGTGCTCGAGGACCGCGATGGCGTCGAGGGCGAGGTCGGGGTCGAACGCCGAGGTGAAGGTGTCCGGCCACAGCAGCACGCGCGGCTGCGTGCTGTCGGCGTGCGCGCGCCGCGACCCGACGAGGCGGCGCAGCGGCTTCTCGGCCAGCGGCGGGATGTCGCGCTGGGGGGCGATGCCGCCCAGACGCTTGGCGATCGACGCCAGCGCGGGCCGGCGCGCGAGGGCGTTGGCCAGCCGCGGGAGCCCGGGCACGGCGTCGGCGAGGCGCAGCCAGCGGGGCAGGTAGCCCATCGACCAGTGGCTGCGGGGGCGCTGCCGCGCCCGGCCGGCGTAGTGCTGGGAGAGGAACTCCGCCTTGTAGGTGGCCATGTCCACCCCGACCGGGCAGTCGCGCTGGCAGGCCTTGCAGCTCAGGCACAGGTCGAGGGCCTCGCGCACCTCCTCCGAGCGCCAGCCGTCGGGCACGAGCTGCCCGGAGGCCATCTCGAAGAGCATCCGCGCGCGGCCGCGGGTGGAGTGCATCTCCTCGCCGGTGACGCGGTAGCTCGGGCACATGTAGCCGCCCGAGTCGGTGATGCACTTGGCGACGCCGATGCAGCGCCGGCTCGCGCGGGTGAAGCTGCCGCGGTCGTCGGTGTACGCGAGCTCGGTGCGCGGCCCGATGGTGGGCACGCCGACGAAGACCTTGAGGTCGTCGTCCATCTTCGCGGGCTCGACGACCCGCTGGGGGTTCATGCGGCCCTCGGGGTCCCACGCCGCCTTGAACTCGCCGAACGCCGTCAGCAGCTGCGGCGTGTACGTGCGGGCCAGCAGCTCGGCGCGGGCCTGGCCGTCGCCGTGCTCGCCGGAGACCGAACCGCCGTGCCCGGCGACGAGGTCGGCGGCGTCGAGCAGGAACGCGCGGAAGTTGGCCAGGCCGGGGCGGGTGAGCAGGTCGAAGTCGATCCGGACGTGCAGGCAGCCGTCGCCGAAGTGGCCGTAGTAGGCGCCCTGCCGCCCGTGGCGGCGCAGCAGCTCGTCGAACTCCCGCAGGTAGGCGCCCATCCGCGCCGGCGGCACCGCGGCGTCCTCCCACCCGGGCCACGCCTCGCCGCCGTCGGGGGAGCGGGTGACGATGCCCGACCCGTCCTCGCGGACCTTCCACAGCGCGCGCATCTGCGTCGGCTCGGAGACGACCTTGACGCTGGCCCCGTACTTCGCCATCTCCTTGCCGATGGCCGTGGCCTTCGCCTCGGCCTCCGCGCGGTCGGCGCCGCCGGTCTCGACGTAGAGCCAGCCCTTGCCCTCGGGCAGCTGCTCGTGGGTCCGGTCGTCGGGACGGCTCGCGCGCAGCGCGCCGATGACGCCGACGTCCACGCCCTCGATCGTCAGCGGGGCGTGCTCGCGGATGGGCATGACGTGGTCGGCGGCGACGTAGGCGTCGGGGAAGCCGAGCACGCACAGCGCCCGCACGGGCGGGGCCTCGACCAGCTCGACGGTGGCCTCGAGGATCGTCGCGCACGTGCCCTCGGTGCCGACCAGCGCGCGGGCGAGGTCGACGCCCGAGTCGTCGAGGAGCTGGTCGAGGTTGTAGCCGCTGACCCGGCGGGTGAGCCCGTCGACGACGAGCTCGTCGCGGATGGTGCGCTCGTGGCGGTCGCGCAGCGCCTGCAGCTGCCGGTAGACCTCGCCCTCGCGTCCCGGCCGCCGGGTCGCGGCCGCGAGGTCGGGCGTGCGGCCGACCGTCATGCGGGTGCCGTCGGCGAGCAGGACGTCGAGCTCGCGGACGTTGTCGACGGTCTTGCCCCACGCCACCGAGTGCGACCCGCAGGCGTTGTTGGCGATCATCCCGCCGAGCGTGCAGCGGTTGTGGGTCGACGGGTCCGGGCCGAACGTCAGGCCGTACGGGCGGGCGGCCTCGCGCAGGTCATCGAGCACGACGCCGGGCTGCACCCGGGCGGTGCGGGCGTCGGGGTCGATCTCGAGGACGCGGGTGAGGTGGCGCGAGAAGTCGAGGACGAGGGCCTCGTTGACGGCCATGCCGCCGATGCTCGTGCTGGCGCCCCGGGGCAGGACGGGCACGCCGTGCCGGCGGGCGACGTCGACGGCCGCCTCGACGTCGTCGAGGTCCACCGGCTGCACGACGCCGAGCGGCACGTGCCGATAGTTCGACGCGTCGGCCGACCACATGGCGCGGCTCGCGGTGTCGAACCGCACCCGCCCGCGGACCGTCGTGCGCAGGTCCTCGGCCAGCAGGGACTCGTGGGACGGACGGCGCATCGTGGTCATCGCCGAACAGTCTGCGCCGCCGCCCCGGCCCCCGCTGGCCGAGGGGCGCCTAGCGGATCGCCCGCCGGCGGGACCACGCGACACCGCCCGCCCCGGCCGCCGTCAGGGCCACGGCGCCCGCGGCGACGGCGATCACGGGCGAGGGCCCGCCGGACCCGTCGCCGGCCTCGACACCGCCCTGCGGGTAGCCAGCGTCCCGCACGTCGGCGGTCGTGGGCGCGCCCTCCTCGACGCCGCCGGCGACGACCCGGACCGTCGCGACGTCCGCCCCGCCCGAGCCGCAGCGCACCGCGGTGCCGTCGCTGTAGACGACCCAGCGCGCGCCCTCGTAGCGGTAGACGGTGGTCGGGTGGACGCTGGTCTGCCGGGTCTGGACCACGACCGGGGTGACGGGCGCGGGGACGGGCGCGGTGGGCCCGGTCTCCTCCTCGTCGGTCGGGGCCGTCGGGCCGGTCGGGCTCGTCGGGCTCGTCGGACCCGTCGGACCCGTGGGGCCGGTCGGGCTCGTCGGCTCCGGGTCGCAGTCGACGCCCCGGGCGGCGGCGACGGCCTCGTCGAGCGCGACGTCGGCGGCGTTCTGCGCGGTGTCGAGCCTCGTCGACTGCTGCTCGGCGCGCTGGGCCGCCAGCCGTGCCGCCTCGATCTGCGCGGCCGTCGCGTCCTCGTCGGCCTGCAGGCGCGCGTACTCCGCCTCGAGGCGGCGCATCTCGCTCTTCTGCCGCTGGTAGCGGGACACGGCGGTGTCCAGGGCCTCCTGGCGCTCGTCGACCGCGACGCAGCGGGGGTCGCGCGCCGTGGGCGTGTCGGCGCCGGCCACGCCGGCGCCGAGGACCGCGCCGAGCGGGCCCATCGCGGCGGCGACGAGGACGCCGCCCAGCAGCACGCGGACGCGGCGGGAGAGGAGGCTTCGGTGCGACATCGGTCGTGCTCCTTCGGGTCGTCCGCCGCCGTGCGGCGGCGGTGTCGGGGGTAGGAGCAGCGACCCCCGGGGACTCGCACACTTTTCCGGCGGGATTTCTCGACCGCCCCGTCACGGACCGGCCTCGGGGGCGCCACGAAACGATCGCGGCCCGGGGGACGATGCGTGGATCACAGCCCGCACCGCTGATCGGCGGGACGACGAGGGAGAGCCGGCCGTGGAGCGACACCGTGATGACCCCCGGACCGGCCCGGGCGTGACGTGACGCTGCAGGACGACACCGCCGCCCTGCCGCTCGTGGGCCGGCGCGTGCCCGCACCGCGGGTCGCGACGGAGCCCGTGACCCTCGGCGACGCGGCCCTCGCCCTCGCCGCGCCCACGAACCCCGCGGCGTTCGCCGCCATCTACCGCCGGTACGGCGACGCCCTCTACGCGTTCTGCCTGGAGATGCTGCGCGATCCCGAGGCGGCGGCCGACTGCGTCCAGGACACCTTCTGCACCGCCGCGACCCGCCTGACCCAGCTGCGCGAGCACGACAAGCTGCGCCCGTGGCTCTACGCGATCGCCCGCCACGAGGCCCTGGCGAGGCTGCGCCGGCGACGCCGCGAACCGGCGAGCGACGCGGTCCCGGACACCCCGGCCGCCGGCGACGGCCCCGACACCCTGGCGCAGAAGGGTGAGCTCGCTCGCCTGGTGGCGTCCGCCGTCGGCGGCCTCTCCGACCGCGACCGCGTGGTGCTCGAGCTGCACTACCGGCACGAGCTGGACGGCCCGGCGCTCGCCGAGGCCCTCGGGGTCAGCCCGACCAACGCCAACACGCTGGTGTCGCGGCTGCGCACCACGCTGGAGCGCTCCCTGGGTGCGGTGCTCGTCGCCCGGCACCAGGCGGGCCGCTGCGCGGAGCTCGCCGACGTCCTCGACGGCTGGGACGGCGTCATGTCGGTGCTCCTGCGCAAGCGCATCAACCGGCACGTCGAGCGCTGCGCGTCTTGCGCGGAGGCCCGCGCGAGGCTGGTCTCGCCCCAGGCCCTCCTGCGCTCGGCGCCGGTGCTCGTGCCCGCGCCGGCGTGGCTCGGCGAGAGCGTGGCCCGCGACGCCTCGCCGCTGCTCGGCACGACCGCGGGCCACGGCTGGTGGCCGGCGAGCGGGACGCCGGCCTACCTCGCGGTGGTCGCGCCGCTGGTGGTGGCGGCGACGGCGTCGCTGGTCGTGATCTCGCCGCTGGGGCCGGCGGGCTCGCCGGCCGCCGGCGGCGCGCCCGGCGCCGACGCGGGGCGCGGTGCGGTCGCGACGGGCACCATCG